>CALGGD010000338.1 GCA_937916185.1 uncultured Oxalobacter sp.
AAAGCGCTGTCATCCGTTACAGTGAACTCAGCCGGAAACAGCGCCGTATCCAGTTTGTGGTTGGCAGGCTGCTCGCCAAATACGCCTTTTCACGGTTGCTGAACAGACCGATACACGAATTTGCCCTGATTGAACGCCGGAGCAATGCGCCCCAGCTACGGGCGATGCCTCCCCTGGCAGAACCCCTTTATTACAGCCTGGCATACCGTTATGACCATGCCGTCTGTGCCATCAGCCGTTCACGCCTGACCGGGTTGGATGTTGAGGTTGTGGATAAAACACGGGAAATCGCCACACCGGCTGAAACTGCTTTCAATGCCCATGAAAACGCCTGGCTGTCAGCACTGCCCGCAGAAGAGTGGCATCGGGGCTACTATGAACTATGGACACGCAAGGAAGCCTGCTACAAACTGCTTTCCAGCAAACATGGCGGTATCCATGATGACCTTTTCTGGCAGACAGACTGCCTGACAGACAACCGCTTTGAATGGAAAACCCTGCAACAGGACGATGACCTGCTGATTACCGTCTGCCAAGCAGACCCTGCGGTTGAATTCACCTTGACCCAGGCACCGTCTTACAACCTGGACAATGCGTTTGATATCTTCAAATGCTGAATACCTGCAACCGCCTGGCTGCTTTTCCTCGCAAAAAAAACATTACCCTGTCAGGATGGAGCCGTTTTTTTACGGAAGGACAATCAGGCACTTCCTTGAAAAGATGTTGCCTGGATACATAAAGACGGGACAATTTTCAGAAACAGCTGTGGACAGAAGAAGAAATCAATCTCCTCAAACGCCTCTACGCAGACAGCCCTATGGAAGAAATCACCAAGGAACTGAGGCGGTCTGTTGACCAGATACGCACCAAGGTCAAAAAGCTCAAACTCCACCGCAGCAGGTCTTTCATCGCGTCCCAACGGAAACGCTATGCACAGTTCACCATCTAGCCGATAACGGAACACCGGCTATTTGGTCACCAGGACAAAGCCGATCACAACAATGATGATGACGATGATGTAAAACCATTTCTCACGGGAACTCATGGCGGATTTCGGCATCGCTTCATCAGAGATGCGTTCAATCTTGTATTCCGTCGCACTCTTCTTGCTGTCTTCCTGACCCAGCAACGCATCTTTCAACGCTCCCTGGAAACGGGGAACCCCCTTGGCCTTGAAAATGGTCTTGAATTCCTTGAAAAAGAAACTCCGGACACTGTTCTGCTCGAAAGACCCTTCATAGAGCTTGGCATCATCCTTTCCATCAGACCATACCTGGCGGTAATCCGGTTTCTGCCCATCCTTGCCCAACGATGCAAGGTAAGCATCAGCCGATTTCTCCCCCATATATTTATCCCTGGAATCGATGTCGGGACATTCAAGCATGAAAACGCAGACAGGCTTTCCTGAAGGGCTGTAAAGGCTCTTGTCATACCGGTAAAACACGGACAGGACATAGGGGAAAAGCATGTCCTGCTTAGGCAGAGCCTGCCCTGCTTCCCTTGCAGCATAGACAGCAACCGTTTCCAGATTTTCCTGGAGCACCAGGAAATAATCCCCCCAAACCCAGGTTTCCCCTTCATCAATCGTCGCCCAGACTGCCGGCATATCAGACCGGTCGAACACTGCCATGGATTCCGGTGCATTCTTTTCGGTATTTCCATCATTCACTGACATCGTTCCGCCTCCTCTCTTGAAAACAAGGCAAGACCAGACAGGCCTTCTGTCCAATAAACAAGAACAAATCCCAAAATATATTCATAGGATACCCTGATAAGCCTGCAGACACCAGTCATCATCAACCTTTTTGCCCACAACTGCTTTTTGAGCATCAGATGATCTCAGGTAGAATAATCCCAGCTTACAGTCAAAGGTTCCGTAAATGACATCCATCATCAAACAGAGAGGAGAAGCCATATGAAACGTTTATTGATCAGTACTGCCATCATTCTTGCAATGGGTTCTGCTGTTGTCGGCTGCGGCAAGAAGCCTGAACCGGCAAAACCTGCGGCATCAGCGACAGCATCCGCCGCCACCCCAGCTCCGACCCCTGGCATCTCGAAACCTGAAGATGTGGCACTTGAATTCATGAAACTGGCCGACAGGGCGGATGGTGCCGCTGCCGTCAAGTTCCTCTATATCCCTGAAAAATCCAAGGCAACCCTCCCGGCAGCAGCCGCCAAGAAAATCACCGACAGCCAGGCAAAAGGCATGATTGCCGCGATGGGTGAACCGATTGTCAGCAAGGTCGTTTATTTTGAAACCATGAAAGGTGATGCCCCGGTCCCCATCAAGGCAGAAGAAGCCAAGACCGGCACCCTGTGCATGGTGACAACCGGTGTCAAGCTGGCCAAAGACCTGGGTGACAAGAAAGCAGGTTCTGTCATAGATGGCGGACCGGTTGTCCTGGTCAACACAGAAGAAGGCTGGAAAGTGGCTTATATGGAAGACAAGGAAACCCAGGCTTTCCTGATGTCCAAAGTCAAGAAATAACCCCATATACCACCTGCAATCCGTTGAAGTCCTGCCCATCCACTGCGGCAGGACTTTTTCTTTGACGGATACGCCCACACCTTTTCCTGACAACCAGTCGACAACCGGTGATGGATTGCTTAAGATTCACCATGAACAGGTATTGCCATCCAGCATCATCGACACATCCTATTGAAAATGTCTGACCAGCAGCCGCAATGCCTGTAAAAAGCTCTACCGGCAGAAAGAAACCATGTCGAAACAGATCAGAAGCCCATTGTCAGTCATCAAAGGCTATTTCAATGCCCTGCCTGACAAGCAGCGTGAACAGGAAACCGTTGAACAGATCAGCAAGAACGCTGTTTTCCGTGGGGTCCGTCTGTGGGTGCTTGTTTTCGCCATCTTCATCGCCTCCCTGGGGCTGAACATCAATTCCCCGACCGCCATCATCGGTGCGATGCTGATTTCCCCGATGGTCGGTCCCATCCTCGGGATGGGGCTCGCCATCGGCATCAATGACCTGGACCTGCTGAAACGTTCCATCAAGAACCATCTGATCTCCATCCTGATGAGTGTCCTGACGGCAACCTTGTATTTTCTCATCTTAAGCTCACGCTTTGAATATCCGACGGGTTCGTTAATTATATATGGTTCTTTCTCAATTGTCTCATCAATATCGGTTTCGTCGTACAAATGGGCCTTTTCGGTAATGGTACCGTCCGGATTATGTGTAATGTCCATATCCTCCGCAACTTCGCCATCGAAAAGTCTGATTTTTCTTGTTGCAAACGG
>CALGGD010000339.1 GCA_937916185.1 uncultured Oxalobacter sp.
ACCGTGCATGGCTTGCAGCAGGCGGTGCAGCGCCTGAGGTTGTTGCAGGACACAGTCTCGGCGAGTTCTCCGCATTGGTGGCTTCCGGCGTGATTCCCCTGGCAGATGCCGTCAGGCTGGTCCGTTTCCGTGCAACGGCGATGCAGGAAGCGGTGCCTGTCGGTGTTGGCGGCATGGCAGCCATCATCGGCTTGGATGCGGAAGCCTTGAAGGCTGTCTGTACGGAAGCTGCTGAAGGGGAGGTGGTTGAACCTGCGAATTTCAATTCGCCAACCCAGACGGTCATTGCAGGGCATAAGACAGCCTTGGACCGTGCCTGCAGGCTGGCGAAGGCGAAAGGTGCAAAACGCGCACTGCCATTGCCTGTCTCTGCGCCATTCCATTCTTCCCTGCTGGTACCTGCCTCTGCGCGTCTGGCAGACTATATGAAGGATATGGTTTTCTCCGCACCGAAGATTCCGGTCATCAACAATGTTGATGTAGCAATCCAGGATGACCCGGCAGCCATCAAGGATGCGTTGGTCCGTCAGGTTGCAAGTTCCGTCCGTTGGGTCGAGACCGTCCAGAAAATGGCTTCCATGGGCATCACCCATATTGTTGACTGCGGACCGGGCAAGGTCTTGGCAGGCATGGTGAAACGTATTGATGGTTCCGTCAGTGGCTTGGCCATTGTCGATCAGGCATCCCTTGATGCAGCATTGGAG
This sequence comes from uncultured Oxalobacter sp., assembly GCA_937916185.1. Classification (GTDB taxonomy): domain Bacteria; phylum Pseudomonadota; class Gammaproteobacteria; order Burkholderiales; family Burkholderiaceae_D; genus Oxalobacter. The sequence goes on from CALGGD010000339.1 coordinate 705, forward strand.
GCACTTAAATGAAAGAACAGAATCTCGCAGGCAAGGTTGCCTTTGTGACCGGGGCTTCCCGGGGTATCGGTTGGGCAATCGCCATGGAACTGGCATCCCGTGGTGCGGTTGTTGTCGGTACCGCCCTTGACGAAGCAAGCGCAGAGGAAATCACGAAAGCCCTGAACGGCATCCGTGAAGGTGCCGGGAAAGGGGTTGTCCTGGATGTCCGGGATACAGCAGCCTGCCGTGCGGTCATTGATGCCATCCAGAAGGAATTCGGTGCATTGCATATCCTGGTCAACAACGCAGGCATCACACAGGACCAGCTTGCCATGCGTATGAAAGATGAAGACTGGGCGAATGTCCTGTCGATCAACCTGACAGCCGTTGCTGCGCTGTCCAGGATGGTGCTCCGTGGCATGATACGTGCGAAAGAAGGCCGTATCATCAGCATTTCCTCGGTTGTCGGTTCCATCGGCAATCCAGGGCAGACGAATTATGCTGCCGCCAAGGCGGGTGTCGAGGGGATGAGCCGTGCCCTGGCACGTGAGGTCGGCAGCAGGAATATCACGGTCAACTGTGTTGCACCGGGCTTTATTGATACGAACATGACCAGGGTCCTTCCTGAAGAAGTCAAGGAGAACCTTGTCAAACAGATTCCGTTGGCACGTCTGGGCAGTCCAGAAGACATTGCCGCAGCCGTTGCTTTCCTGGCATCGCCACAAGCAGCCTATATCACCGGCAGTGTATTGCATGTCAATGGTGGGATGTTTATGAACTGATGACGGAGATACGCCAGCAGTTCTGGATTTTTAAAAAATCTGTCCACTGATAGGATTAATTGACCTATGCAGTGAATAAATCTGGCGCAAACCTGATAGAATGCGTCAACTTAACTTTGTTTTTTTATTATTAACTGGAGCCAAGAAATGTCGGAAGACATCGTAAATCGCGTAAAGAAAATCGTTGCTGATCAGCTGGGTAAACCAGAAGCAGAAATCAAACTGGAATCTTCTTTTGTACAGGATCTCGGTGCTGATTCTCTCGATACTGTCGAACTCGTCATGGCACTTGAAGACGAATTTGAAATTGAAATCCCTGATGAACAGGCTGAAAAAATCACCACTGTTCAGCAGGCAGTTGATTTTGCAAAAGCACAGATGGAAAAATAATCCTATTTCAAGATAGGATACTGAGACAGGGAGGGCATCTTGAGCCGAAATGGACAACGCCGGGTCGTCGTTACCGGGCTGGGATGTATTTCGCCAGTGGGCAATACTGTCGCTGATATGTGGCGTGCCGTAACAGCTGGTCAATCAGGCATTGCGCTGATTACCAAGTTTGATGCATCTGCGTTCAGCACAAGGTTTGCCGGGGAAGTCAAGGACTTCGAACTGGAAAAATATATTCCTGGTAAAGAATCGCGCCATATGGATACCTTCATCCACTATGGGATGGCAGCAGGTATCCAGGCAATTGAAGACAGTGGTCTGGTGATCACCGAGGAAAATGCGGATCGAATTGGTGTCAATATCGGTTCAGGTATCGGTGGTCTGCCAATGATTGAAAAGACCCATGCAGAACTGGAAAAACGTGGACCACGCCGTGTCAGCCCGTTCTTTGTGCCTTCTTCAATCATCAACATGACATCAGGTTTCCTGTCTATCCGTTATGGACTGAAAGGCCCCAACCTGTCCTGTGTGACCGCCTGCTCAACAGGCCTGCATTCGATTGGCTATGCCGCACGTACTGTTGCGTATGGTGATGCGGATGTCATGATTGCAGGTGGGGCAGAGTCCACGGTTTCCCCATTGGGAATCGGTGGTTTTGCCGCTGCAAGGGCATTGTCTTCACGTAATGATGATCCTGCAACGGCTTCCCGTCCATGGGATAAGGACCGTGATGGTTTTGTCATGGGTGAGGGTGCAGGTGTCCTGGTGCTTGAAGAGTATGAGCATGCAAAGGCGCGTGGTGCGAAAATCTATGCAGAGCTCTGCGGTTTCGGTATGAGTGCGGATGCCCATCATATGACGGCACCGTTGGAAGACGGCAGTGGCGCAAGCAAGTGCATGACCAATGCCATCAATGATGCGGGCATCAACCCTGACCAGGTCAATTACATCAATGCTCATGGGACATCCACCCCGTTGGGGGACAAGGCGGAAACCATTGCAGTCAAACGCTCTCTGGGGGAATCTGCCAAGAAGGTTGTCATGAGTTCCTCAAAATCCATGGTCGGTCACCTGTTAGGCGGTGCCGGTGGCTTGGAGTCAGTGATTACTGTCCTGGCAGTCTATAACCAGATTGCCCCTCCAACCATCAATATCTTCAACCAGGATCCTGACTGCGACTTGGATTACTGTGCGAATGCTGCAAGGGAAATGCGTATTGACTATGCGTTGAAAAACTCTTTCGGCTTTGGCGGAACCAACAGCTCCCTGGTCTTTGGCAAGATCTAAGGCTTTTTAATGATGGCAGGGCCGCATTCACATTGTGGATGCGGCTCTGCTGTTTTGGAATCCTGAAATGTCATTCGCACAGGATATGACCGTCAGGCGGTCTTGGGTGCATTCGCTGCTGATGCTGGGGATGGCTGCCTTCTGTATGGTTACAGCGGGATTGATCCCGACAGGGAAGATTGGAACCTTTGCTTTCGGGGCATCTTATTGGATACCGCCCATATTGGTTGTGGTTGCATTGTGCCTTGTCTTCAAGTGGCACCGTATGCCGGCCGGTTACCGTCTGTCTGTCACAGCTGACTGTCTTTTCCATATCATCCAGGATCCCTCCTGCCAGTCGGATGCCGATATGCAGGAACAGTGGGAAATGCAGGCGGATTCAACCATCTGGACCGCTGTCATCATCCTGCATCTGAAGACAGGGACAGGGAGAAAGAAGACTTTGGTGCTTTTTCCTGATGCTGTGGAGGCCGGAGCGTTCCGCCGCCTTTATACCGCGTGCCACTGGCGTCTGATGCATTTGCATACAGTGCCCCCCCGGACATAGTGTGGCTGTTGGTGTTTGCCCTGTAATTTGTAAAAAACTGTTTAAAACCTTCAATTGCCAGGGACAACAGGGTATCCTGACCCCTGCTTTCATTCCTGTCTATGACAGGATTTTTCTGGATTCAATCAGGTGACAATTTATGCGGAAATCTACTACTGTACATCCTGTCAAGAAACTGTGTCTTGCCACTTTTCTGGCGTTATCTGCCATCAGTATCGCTGTTCCTCAGCAGGCATTTGCCACACCGCCTGCTATTGTCAATGGGCTGCCTGACCTGACAGGGCTGGTTGAGC
>CALGGD010000340.1 GCA_937916185.1 uncultured Oxalobacter sp.
ATTGAAGACCGGCATATTGACCATCGCCAGCACCTCACCGGTATGGGTGTCCAGCACAACGACACTGCCAGCCTTCGCCTGGTGTTCGGCAATCGCCTCTTTCAGGCATTTGTAGGCGATGTACTGCAGCTGGCTGTCGATGGAAAGCACCAGGTCCTGCCCATCGACAGGGTCTTTCGTCTCCTGCAGGTCATCGACAATGTTCCCCAAACGGTCCTTGACAACCCGGCGGCTGCCATTCTCACCCGCCAGCAGGGCTTGGGAAGCCAGTTCAATCCCTTCCTGCCCTTTATCCTCGATATTGGTGAACCCAACGACATGCGCCATGACCTCACCTTCAGGATAGTAGCGCTTGTATTCCTTTTTCTGCTGGATGCCGGGAATCTCCAAAGCCTTGATCTTGTCCGCCGTCTCCAAGTCAACCTGACGTTTCAGATAGACAAAACTCTTTTCGGAACGCAGCTTGGACATCAGGGCGTCGTCAGGCATTTCCAGCAGTTCTGCCAGCTGGTGGAGTTTTTCCTTCGGTGCAGAGGCGGCATCCTCGGGAATCGCCCAGATGGCTTTCACCTGCATACTGGATGCCAGCACCTTGCCGTTCCGGTCAAGGATACGTCCACGGATAGCGGGCATTTCCAGCCTTCTGGCATAGCGGTTCTCACCCTGTTTCTTCAGGAAATCCGTGGAAAGCACCTGAAGCCACAACGCCCGGATCCCCAACGCAATGAATGCCGCGAACAGCAGTCCCAGCACAATCTTTGAACGCATCGGTGACAATGCGGCGCGGGGATGGACAGAAGAGAAAGAGACCGGGCCGCCAGCGGTTTCATGGCTGCCGCCATGATGCACACTCTTGAGAAAATCCTTACAGAAATCTGTCAGACGCTTCATCATGGCCTACTCCGTCCTCAGGAATTCCGTGTTGGCCTTTGTGACGCGCACCATATCCATGCCGCCAGACTCAGCCTTGCTTTCGACCACAGAATGCTTGCTGGCGGAGGACTGCCTGAGCTGCAGCTGCCCCCATTCCAGCTCAAGCTGCCGGGTTTCCACCTGCGCCTTCTCAAGCTGCGTGAAAATCTTGCGCGCACGGTACTGGGAATTGATAAGCCCCAATGCGGAAACAACCAGGACAATGGCAAGCACCCAGGGAATCTGCGCCTTCATTGCAGGCCTCCTGTCACCGCCACACGTTCCGCCACCCTCAGGATGGCTGACCGTGCCCGGGCATTGCCCTCAACCTCCCTGGAAGAGGGCCTGACCCTGCCGCACAGCTTCATTTCCGGCTGGGGCAGGTCACAGGCACGGACCGGCAGACGCCTGTCAGGCATCTGCACCTCTGACCTGTCCGCGAAAAACCGCTTCACGATACGGTCTTCCAGCGAATGGAAACTGATGACCGCCATCCGGCCATGCAGCGCCAGCCGGAGCCATGCCTGGCCAAGGGCTATCTCCAGGTCCTCAAGTTCCCGGTTGATGAAAATCCGTATAGCCTGAAACGTACGGGTGGCTGGATTCTTGCCCTTTTCACGGGTCTTGACTGCCCCTGCCACGATTTCAGCAAGCTGCTTCGTACTGTTGATGGCGCCACTGGCGCGGCCAGCAACAACCGCCTTTGCAATCTGAACAGCAAACCGTTCTTCCCCATACCGATGAATTACCTCCGCAATCTTTTCTTCCGTTTCGGTTGCCAGCCTTTCCTCCGCAGACATGCCGCTGGAAGGATCCATACGCATATCCAACGGGCCATCCTGCCTGAAACTGAACCCCCTGCCGGCATCATCGACCTGTGGCGACGAAACCCCCAGGTCCAGCAGGATGCCGTCAATCAGCGGGATGCCTTTCCGGTCAAGCACCTGCCCCAGGCTGGCAAAACTGCCATGCACAATCTCAAAACGGGAATCTTTGATGGTCTCTGCAACCCTGATGGCATCAGGATCCTTGTCGAAAGCGATCAGCCTGCCTGCCTTGCCCAGCCTTTCGAGGATCAGGCGGCTGTGCCCGCCGCGCCCGAAAGTCCCATCCAGGTACACGCCATCAGCCCGGTCACCGGAAATATCCAGTGCATCCACCGCTTCTGATAGCAGTACAGTCTGATGTCCGTCGGCAGTCAATTAGCTCACCCCGATGCTGTTTTTTTAAAAAGAAAAATCCTTCAAGACATCCGGAGTGCCAGCGGCAACCGCTTCTGCTTCATTTGCCTCACGTCTGGAAGCGTCCCAGATTTCAAAATAGCTGCCCATCCCGATGAACTCCACTTTCCTGGAAAGACCGGCGGCCGTCCTGAGTTCAGGGGAAATCAGGATGCGCCCGGCAGAATCGATTTCCACATCCAGTGCACTGCCGAGGAAAATACGCTGCCATGCACGGGCAGACATCGGCCAGGCCTTGATTTTCTTCTTATGGTCTTCCCAGACAGGACGCGGGAAAAACAGCAGGCAGCCATCAGGATGGCGGGTGATGGTGACCCGTCCGCCGCACTGCTCAAGCAGCACATCACGATGCCGGGAAGGAACAGCCATCCTTCCTTTCGCATCCAGACTGATCGATGAAGTCCCCTGAAACATCCTGACACCTTTTTGTGTTACGGCAACCGTTGCAACAGTTCCGTTATTTTTTCCCACAAAATGACACAAATCCACACTTATTCCCACTTTATGGGATACATCGGGCGCGGTCAAGCGGTTTTTAGCGGTTTTTAAGAATTTTTTTCAATGAACTCAAAGACTTAGAAGCTCATTTTTCATTGACTTTAAAAGCAAAAAATGAAATAAATCACGCACTTAGAAAACAGACTGAAAGCAACATGTCAGATATTGACGTTCCTTGGTCAAAAAAAGGCGGGAAATCAAGGAAAGACAACAGGTTTTTCAACCAAGAAAAAAGGCGATTTCTGGCAAATAACCTGAAAAAAGATAAAAAGAAGAAAAAGCAGACCGGTAGGCCGGATTCTGTTACGGCGCCGAAGCGCTATGACAGCCATTCATCTAGGCCCATGGTTGCCCATGGGCTCAAGCTTCCTACCCGCACGCTCCGCGGACCACGTCAATGCGTGCCTACTTGGAATTGCACCGGATGGAGGTTACCGCGTTTCACCGTAACTGAATACGCTCGTCTCTGTGGCCCTGTTCCTCGCCTTATCCCTTGCGGGTTTCGGCGGACGGCCGTTAGCCGTCATCCTGTCCTATGGTGTCCGGACCTTCCTCCCGCTTTCCGCCGAAACGGAAAACCAGCGGCTGTCTGGTCTGCTTCTTGAAAGGCATTATACCATAACCGTTTGATTCGCCATGAAAAACATGGCATCAACGGTCGATTTCGAGGGTTGCAAACAACGGGGCATGGTCAGAGAGCCGGGTCCATGGATATCCCTGCATCACACGGGCACCGGTAATGTTGAAACCACGGGTATAAATCCGGTCCAGCCTGAAAAACGGGAAAATGGCAGGAAAAGTCTTTGCCGGCCCTGAATCCATGTCATCGAACCCTTCACTGACCCCCAGTCCCTCACGCAGCATGCCGGACAGGTTCACCTGCCAGTCATTGAAATCCCCGGCGATGATGACAGGTGCGCCCTGCGGTGCAGACCGGTTCACCGTTTCAATCAACGCCCTTGCCTGACGGATCCGGCTGCCTTTGAACAGGCCAAGGTGCACGACATAGCAGTAAATCCTGATTGCCCCCGCCTGGATCTTGCAGTGCAGGATACCCCGCTGTTCCAGCGAATGGTCTGAAACATCTGTATTGGTATGGCAGACGATGGGATAGACACTCAGCAGGGCATTGCCATGATGCCCGAATTCATAGATGGCATTCTTGCCATAGGCGGAATACTGCGTCATATCCGCAAGATAGGCTGCCTGGCCTTTATGGTGCCAGTCAGGCGCAAACAGCTCCCCTTTACGGTCATGCCGTCCCTGCACTTCCTGCAGGAAGACAATATCCGCATCCAGCGAGCAGATGGCCTTTTTCAGTTCCTGGATAATGGGACGGTAGGCGAACGATTCCCCTTTGTGGATATTATATGTGGCGATACGGAGTTCCAAGCCAGCCTCTTTCTGATTGACACAACAAAAGACCATCTGCTGTGATGATTCCATCCATCACAGTCCTGCCCGTCTATGATCCATTTTAGCGGTTATCTTTACTTTATAGGGATGTTCCACCAATTTTTCAAGGTTCCATCAAGACAGGAACGCTTCAATTCAGGGATAATACCGGCAGTTGCCTAAGAAAAACCGTCATGCGTTACCTGTATTCCTTTCTCTGGTGGTTTGCCCTGCCGTTCGTCCTGCTCCGGATCTGGTGGCGCGGAAGGCGTGAGCCGGGTTACCGCCAGCATATCCCTGAACGGCTCGGTTTTTATCCCGTAGTCCCAGCTGTTGCCCAGCGTCTCTGGATCCATGCCGTCTCTGTCGGTGAGACCCGTGCCGCAGAGCCATTGGTCAGGGCACTGATGGCGGCTTTCCCCGACAGCCAGATCCTGCTGACCTGCATGACGCCGACTGGACGGGAAACCGGTACCGGGCTTTTCGCCAAGGAAATCCAATCCGGCAAGCTCATCCAATCTTTCCTGCCCTACGACACCGGCACCATGATGTCGCGTTTCATCCGCCATTTCAGACCCGCATTGTGTGTGCTGATGGAAACGGAAATCTGGCCGAACCTCATCCATCAATGCGCCAGTCACCAGGTGCCGTTGGCATTGGTGAATGCCCGCCTGTCTGAACGTTCGCTGCGCAAGGGAAAGCGATTCCAGTCCATCATGGAAGAAGCCGCACGGGGATTCTCCGCTGTCGCCGCCCAGACACAGACCGATGCCGACCGTCTGAGTGAATTCGGCGCCAATCAGATTACGGTGACCGGCAGTGTGAAATTCGATATCCGCCCGCCGGAAGACAAACTGCAGAAAGGCCTGCGGCTGCGCCATGCCATCGGTGACCGTCCTGTCCTGATGTGCGCAAGCACCCGGCTTGGCGAAGAACCCCAGCTGCTGGATGCCCTTTCCCTGCTACGGGAAGATGCCCTGCTGCTGCTTGTGCCACGGCATCCGCAGCGGTTCAATGAAGTCGCCCAGATGGTTGAGGCGCGCAGAATCCCCATGCTCAGGCGTTCCGCCCTTGATGACGGTTTTCAGGAAAACATCCCCTCTGAGACCCGTATCCTGCTGGGCGACTCAATGGGCGAAATGTTCATGTACTACGCCGCCTGTGACCTGACTTTCATTGGAGGCAGTTTGGAAAAACTCGGTGGCCAGAACCTGATTGAACCCTGCGCTGTCGGGAAGCCGGTGCTGATTGGTCCGCACACCTTCAACTTCGAAGCAATCACTGAAGATGCCATCAAAGCCGGTGCCGCCATCCGTATCCAATCCGCCAAGGAACTGATGGAACAGGCGAACAGGCTGCTTTCAGACCCTGACCTGCGGGGTGATATGGGACAAATTGCCCGTCAGTTTGCAGAACACCAGCACGGTGCCACAGAACGCACAATCCAGCTGCTGGCACCATTTGTCAGAAAACCCTGACTTTAAGCTGGTTGAAATTCCGGTTGCCATGCTGGAATCAACTTATCCTTGCTGAACCGTTGACGGGCTTGCCACAAATCGTACTTCGCCTGAATGGTCATCCATACGTCAGCGGAACTGCCAATCACCGTCTCCAGCCTCAATGCCATATCTGGCGAAACAGCAGACTGTCCAGACAGGATCCGCTGCACAGTAGATGGCGCAACATCCAACAGCCGGGCTAATCCCCGGACTGTCAGATTCAATTCCTCCATCGCCTCTTTGATAATAGCTCCCGGATGTGGTGGGTCATACATCTCCATCAATGATAATCCTCATAATTGACGATATAGGCATCGCCATCAATGAATTCAAAAGTAATCCGCCAGTTGCCAGTAACACGGATTGAATACAATGATTTTCTATTTCCTGAAAGCCGATGCAATCTCCACCCCGGCAAATTGAGTTCTTCTACTGTTGTTGCACTATCCAGAAAAATCAAGCGGTTTCTAATCCGTTCCGCATGATGAGGCGGAACCCCAGAAGAATCCTTTTCAAGAAAAAGCCGCTCAAGACCACGATGCCTGAATGATTTAATCATTGTTCAACGGAAAAATATGTCAGCTATTATAACAAGTGTCCCGTTCAACGCAACACTTCAGAATTTATGAGAAACGCTTTATTCAGGATTCAAAAAGAATCTTTTAATCACCCCTTCAGGAAATGCTCCCGGTAGTATTTCAGTTCCTCGACTGATTCCAGGATATCCGCCAGGGCGGTATGTTTCTGGGCTTTCTTGAATCCATCCACCAGTTCTGGACGCCAGCGGCGTGCCAGTTCCTTCAAGGTAGAGACATCAATATTGCGGTAATGCAGGAAAGCCTCCAGTTTCGGCATGTATTTGACCATGAAGCGGCGGTCCTGGCCGATGGTGTTGCCACACAACGGCGACTTGCCCTTGTTCACATAAGGGCGCAGGAACTTGATCAGTGCCGCCTCTGCCATCTCTTCCGTGACATGCGAAGCTTTCACGCGGTCAATCAGGCCAGACCTGCCATGGGTTCCCTTGTTCCAGGCATCCATCCCGTCAAGCAGCTCATCGCTCTGATGGATTGCATAGACAGGCGCCTCGGCAATCACATTCAGTTCCGGGTCTGTCACAATCAACGCCACCTCAAGAATCCGCTCCTTCTCGGGATCCAGTCCGGACATCTCCATATCAACCCAGACCAGATTCATATCCTTGGACATTTTTTTCGCAGGCTTATTTTCGGCAGGCGCTGCCTGTACTTCTTCAGGTTGTGACATAATCCTTTCCTTACCGGTATCAACTCTATGTATATGAAGGGTACATTCTAACCCACAGACAACATGCCAGCGCCTGCTTTTACCATCCTTTTTGTCTGCTTTCTGGCAATCACCGTCATCGTCCGCTGCTGGCTGGCGATGCGGCAGATCCGTTCTGTCCAGAAACACCGTGACCAGGTTCCGGAACAGTTCGCCAGCACCATCTCATTGGCAGACCATCAGAAAGCAGGGGATTACACCGCTGCAAAACTGCGGTTCGGATTCCTCTCCCTTGCAATGGACACCATTGTCCTGCTCGGCTTCACCCTCGGCGGCGGCATCCAGGCCATCAGCCGTCTTTTGCGTCCTTGGCTCGGTCATGGAACGGTCTATCAGATTGCCTTGGCAGCCGTTGTTTTCACCATTTCCGGCATCATCAGTATCCCCTTCGATTACTACCGTCAGTTCGTGATTGAAGAACGTTTTGGTTTCAATAAAATGACACCTGGACTTTTTTTCAACGATTTGGTTAAAAGTACGCTGATTGGCATCTTGATTGGTCTGCCCCTGCTCTGGGTATTGCTGCTGGTCATGGGCAGAACAGGCGGCTTCTGGTGGCTTTATGCCTGGATACTCTGGTGCGCATTCCAGTTCCTGATGCTGTTCCTGTACCCGACCTTCATCGCCCCATTGTTCAATAAATTCCAACCACTGGAAGATGAAGCGATGAAAACCCGGATTGAACAGCTGATGCAGCGGACCGGCTTCCAAGCCAAAGGCCTATTCATCATGGATGGCTCCAAACGGAGTTCGCACGGCAACGCCTACTTCACCGGCATGGGTTCCGCCAAACGGGTTGTTTTCTTCGACACCCTAATCAAACAGTTGACACCTGAAGAAATCGAAGCCGTCCTGGGACATGAACTGGGTCATTTCAAACTGAGACACATCGCCAAGCGGATAGGCGTTTCATTCCTCATCTCACTGGGATTCCTTGCCCTGCTGGGCTGGCTGAAAACGCAGGCATGGTTCTATGCAGGGCTTGGCACCGATGCTGCCACCGCAACCGACATGACAGCCCTGATCCTCTTTGCGCTGACCCTGCCGGTCTTCACCTTCTTTTTCTCACCCATCCTTTCGATGAGTTCCCGGAAACACGAATTCGAGGCAGATGCCTTTTCGGCACAGCATACCGATGCCCGGTATCTCATCAGTGCTTTAGTGAAAATGTATCAGGACAATGCAGCGACGCTGACACCTGATGTGCTTTACTCTGCGTTTTACGATTCCCATCCACCCGCCAGTATCCGCATCGACCATCTGACAAAACTGAGAAAATCATGAAAGAACTGCTGACTGCCCAGATCATCTCTGCCCACGGCCGCCATTATGTTGCAGAACATAATGGGGAGACCCTGCAATGCATGACCCGGGGCAAGAAAAGCAATGTTGCGGTCGGTGACACCGTCCATATCCGGCCAATGGCACGGGGACAGGCGGTGATCGAATCCATTGAAGAACGCCGTTCCCTGCTTTACCGGTCTGACCAATACAAATCAAAGTTCCTTGCCGCCAACATCGATATGCTGGTCATTGTTGTCGCTGTGGAACCCCCTTTCTCGGATGACCTGGTTTCCCGTGCCTTGATTGCGGCAGAAGCAGAAAACATCGAAGTCCATCTGATCCTGAACAAAGTGGACGTTCCAGACCAGCTTGAGAAAACCCGTGAACGGGTCGGGTTCTATGCCTCCCTGGGCTATCCTGTCCATGAAGTCTCCGCCACCGCAGACCCGGCAGGCGCCCTGGCACTGCTCAGCGGACTGACAAAAGGCAGGACATCCATCCTCATCGGCCAATCCGGCATGGGGAAATCCACCCTGATCCAACTCTTGGTGCCAGATATCAAGATTGCCACCCGGGAAATCTCAACCGCCCTGAACTCCGGACGGCATACCACCACCTACACCCATCTTTACCGCATTGACGAGACCTCCGCCATCATCGATTCCCCAGGTTTCCAGGAATTCGGCCTCTACCATCTGACAGAAGGCAGGCTCGAACGGGCTTTCCGGGAATTCCGCCCCTACCTGGGCAAATGCCGGTTCTACAACTGCCATCACCTGACTGAACCCGGCTGTGCTGTACTGGAAGCCGTTGAAAAAGGTGACATCGCGCAGATGCGGCATGACCTGTACCGCCAGCTGGTACACGAATCCTCACAGAAAACCTGGTAAGAAAAAATCCAAGATATGACGCCTAAAACGTTGCCTTGCAGTGATTAAATCAGACAACCCGCAGAAAAACTGTCAACCAATTTCAGGAAAGCACAATCGGAATTATCCGAAATCAATAACTGAAAAAGTTTTTGGAATGACTTCCACAAACTTCAATATTTGTTAGAATATTCGGCATGAAATACACAAAAGTTGAATTCCTATGCCCCTGATTGAAAGAAAAGCCTATTTAGACAGATTGATTGAGTGGAAAGACCAGCACATCATCAAGATTGTTACCGGTGTAAGAAGATGCGGAAAATCCACACTGCTGTCCCAGTTCCGTGACTACCTGTCAGGTCAAGGCGTACAGGCAGACCAGATCATCAGTATCAATTTCGAGGATTTTGAGGTTGCACATCTCAAGGATCTGAAGGCACTGCACAACCATGTCAAATCCCATCTGGTCCCAGGCAGGAAGACTTATCTCTTCTTTGATGAAATCCAGCAGGTGGACAATTTCCAGCAGGTTATCAACAGCCTGTTCCTTAATCGCGACCTTGATATGTACCTGACGGGATCCAACGCCAACCTGCTCTCAGGCGAACTGGCGACATTACTGACAGGACGGTACGTTGAAATCGCCATGATGCCCCTGTCTTTTTCAGAATATCTCAGTGCAGACAGGGAAAACCGTGCTTCGCTTGAAAGCAGGTACCGACATTACATTGAAACGACATCTTTCCCGTTTGCCATAGAATTCCATTACCGGAGCCAGCAGATACAGGAATACCTGAATGGTCTCTACAACACCATCATTGTGAAAGACATCATCAGCAGGAAAAAATTCAATGATTCCAGGCTGCTCGAAAGCATAACCCGTTTCCTTCTGGACAGCATCGGCTCCCGCATTTCCTGTAGGAAAATCGCCGATTCCCTGACGTCCATGGGAAGGAAAGCCGACACCAAGACGGTTGAACGGTATGTGCAGTCACTTGAGGAAAGTTTCGTCCTTTACAGGGCAGAACGTTATGACATCAGGGGCAAGCAACTGCTGAAGACCTTGGAGAAATATTACGCTGTGGACATCGGGCTGCGCCGTGCCCTGCTCGGTGCAAAGTCAATGTCAGCTGGGCATATCCTTGAGAACATCATCTATCTGGAACTCAGACGCAGGGGGTATCGGGTCTATATAGGCAAATATGACGATCTTGAGGTTGACTTTGTGACAGAGAACGAACAGGGCACAGTCTATTTCCAGGTTTCAGCAACTGTCCGTAACGAGGCAACCCTTGAACGTGAGCTCCGTCCCCTTCAGAAAATCCGTGACCACTACCCGAAATACCTGCTCACGTTGGATGACGATCCAGAGACAGAGTACAACGGTATCCGGCAGATGAACGCTCTCAGATGGCTCGCCCCAGATTTTGCTGACGGCAACAATAGCACTCACTTTTGATGCCCTACGGATAGTAGAAGCTGTCTTAATCCTCCTTGCGCCTAAAACTCCGGATACCCCCATGCGAGGATATCCGGAGAAGCTGTCCTGCAGTAGATAGCCTGTTAACCCATCATTTCTTCTTCATGCCCTTCAGCATTTTCTTGATCTGGGCAATCTCATCCTTCAGGTTTGCAATCTCCTTGTCGGCTGATGCCAGGCGCTGGGACGTGCTCGACAGCTCGGCATTCAGGCTCTGGTTGTCCTGGGACAGGTCGTTGACCCGCCGTTTCAGCTCATGGATATTGTTCGGCGACGTCTTGTTGCCGGAACCCGTACCAAACCGGTAAGAAAGCCCCGCATTGACCATCGAATCCGAATCGTTCAACGATGCGCCGACACTGACCAGCACATTTTCTGTCGGACGGTAGAACGCACCGACCGCAACCGCACTGGAATCGTGGTACTGGCCGACACCGGCAGAAGCCGTCAGCTTATGCTCTTCGTCATATTCCAGCGGGTGCAACGCTGCACTATGCGCATAACCTGGAACATGCTAAGAACCCTTGCCCACGGCTGGTGATGAAGCTGATTGGGCGGATAGATTATTCAACAATCCCGATTTAGCTTTCTCTTGATACTGGGATTTTCCAGTCCGATGGTGTCTTTGATGTGAATCAGTACCAATCCCTGGTTCACTGGTTCTGTTTTTACGCTGGGAAGGCATTGCCAAGGATGGTCAGCATGACAGCACCCAAGTGCAGGATGATACCGCCATGCCAGTCTTGCCTGCCTATCCCTGTGCTGCAGGAGGAACCTGTCCGTCTTCCTTGTTTTTTTCAATCCGGTTCTTGGCAAGGATGATCACCAGGACGGATGCCATGATGAGGATGATGCCGAACATGATCTGAAGGGTGAATTTCTCACCGAACATCAAGACACCGATCATGACTGCACTGACGGGTTCCAATGCGCCCATGATGGCGGTCGGGGTGGAACCGATATCACGGATGGCGACTGCCATCATCACCAATGCCAATACGGTCGGCACAAATGCCATGAACAGTGCGTACCCCCACATGGCGGGGGTTGTCAGCCACTGTATCTGCTGGTTTTCCCCTGTGAGTGAATGGGCATAGACCATGAAAATGGAAACAACAGAGACATAGAACGTCATTTTCACTGCTGGGATGTTCAGTTTGGTACGGTTGATGACAATGATATAGAGGGCATTGAAGAAAGCCGCCAGCATCACGAGCAGGACACCAGTGGTATTGAGGGTTTCCCCATCACCATGATAGAGCAGTGCGATTCCGCCAAGGGACAGCACGATGGAACCGCAGGTCAGCAGCGTGATCCGTTCCCGGAAACAGACCGCCATGATAATGGCAACCATAACTGGATAGACGAAAATCAGGGTCGAGGCGACACCGGCATCAATGTAATGGAAACTGATGAACATCAACAGGGATGTCATGCAGAAGATGACGCCCAGGATAAGCACCAGAATAGTTTCCTTCTTTGTGAGTGAGAAAGACTGACCAGCATCATCCCAGCCAATATCAGCGAAGCCAGCAGAAAGCGGAAAAACAGCACGGTATGCGCGTTGATGCCCAATTCATAGAGTCCCAATGCCCCAAGCGGATTGCATCCGTAGAACGCCGCTGATGCGATACCGCAGACAGCTCCTCTGATTTTTGGGTTCATCAGTATCCAACTCCTTCTTTTGGCTGGATGTTATCTGCCTGGGCATGCCGGTCAACCGGATAACGCCTGTCAAAAGCCCTTTTCCATCGGATATAAATGAACAGGATTGCCGCAGTGGTTGCAAAGGTCAAAGGCAGTGCCAGACGCTCAGACAGTCCAAGCGTCTCCGGAGCCATGAAGAAATAGGCGGAGACAACGGTTGTCATAAACAGGGCGGGAATCAGCATGAACCAGTATTTTTTCCGCCACATCGTCAGGTAGATGGTGACCGCCCAGAGCGTGATGGTTGCCAGAATCTGGTTGGTCCAGGCGAAATAGCGCCAGACAATGCTGAAATCGATGAACATCAACAGCAGGCCGATGGCGAACAACGGCAACGAGACCAGCAGCCGTTTCATCAAGTTCCGCTGGTCAATCCGGAGTGCATCGGCAACAATCAGGCGTGCTGAACGGAAGGCTGTGTCCCCAGAGGTGATTGGGGCGGCAACAACCCCCAGCACCGCCAAGGCACCGCCTACAGTCCCCAGCCAGTTCTGTGAGACAAAGTTGACAACGAGCGCGGCATTGCCACTTGTGAAGAATGCCTTTCCTTCTGGTGTATGGAAGACAAAATTTG
>CALGGD010000341.1 GCA_937916185.1 uncultured Oxalobacter sp.
TTGACAATAAAATCCAGTGCCATATTAACCGCATAACGCCCTGACCCTCAACCTGCCCATGATTCCTGGAGTCAGGTACACCCGTTTCCTGCCGTGAGGAAACCGTTGTCACAATGCTGACCACAAATTTGTGGTTCTGTCATATCTTGGTCAGACGTTTTACTATTGGCGTATTGTGAAGGTACCTGAAAGAAGGCTTGGATTTCCTGCGGTTTGAGAAAAAAGCTTTCTAACAGGAAGCCGGGGTCTTAAAGGTTTTTGGATACTGAGGAGAGCGCGATGCCGGAATCATTTTTTGAGATTGAACACTGCCCAGGTGACAGCTGGGCTGAAAAGGTTGTGAATTACAGGACATCTCCCAGGCAGCAGCATCGGCGGGATAAGGTCCGGGGTTCCTTGATAGGAGGCGCCGCCGGTGATGCACTTGGCTATACTGTGGAATTCATGGGATTGCATGACATCCGTCAGCGATTTGGCAAACGGGGTATCACCGCTTATGAACCCAACATCAAAGGTTATGGGGTTTTTTCCGATGATACCCAGATGACCCTGTTCACAGCGGAAGGCCTGCTTTCAGGTCAGACCAAGGCAAGCCTGGAAGGCAAGGCTGGACAGCCATACACCTATGTCGCCAGTGCCTATGATGACTGGTATGCAACACAGATTGGTCTGCAGAAAATCCGTGGTTCAGGTGAAGCGGGTACCCACCAGTTCACCTGGCTTTATAACGTTCCTGAACTGCATGCCCGGCGGGCGCCGGGCATGACCTGCATGAAGGCATTGGAAGCATCCCATCGGTCGTATGCAAAAGGCGGCCGCTTCATTGATGCAGCTTCCAATAACAGCAAGGGGTGTGGTGGCGTCATGCGTGTGGCACCAGTCGGGCTGCTCAACACGTTTGGGGATAATCCCGGTCTTGTGATTGAGGAAGGAGCGGCTATTGCCGCCATCACGCATGGTCATCCATTGGGTCAGTGGCCAGCAGCGGTTCTGGCAGAACTGGTACGTCACATTGTCTATGACGAATATGACCGTTCTTATGCCCTGAAGGAAGCTGTGCTGAATACAGTCCAGCGTGTCCGTGAACAGCTAAGGTCGCCCCGTTACTGGACTGAATTGGAACGGCTGTTGACCATGGCAGTTGAACTGGCAGGGAATCGGGAAACTGACGAGAAGAACATCAGGAAACTGGGGGAAGGCTGGGTAGCAGAGGAGGCATTGGCAATCGCCGTTTATTGTGCCGTCCGCTATGCCGACAGTTTCTCTGACGGCATCATCGCAGCGGTCAACCATGACGGTGACAGCGATTCCACTGGAGCCATTGCAGGCAACATTCTGGGGGCCTGGCTGGGTATCAGTGGCATAGAGCGGAAATGGCAGGATAACCTGGAACTGAAAGAGGTCATTCTTGAGATTGCGGACGATCTGTGCGATGGCTGTGCAATGGGTGAAATGATTGATTATGACGACAGGCAATGGACAGACAAATATGTCTTCTGTACCTATCCATTTACAAAACTCGATTCCAGTAAAGATTTTTTCGACGGGTTGTTTGATGAAAAGTGATGAAGTACAGGCAAAGGTCAAAGCATTGCCAGATGAAATATTCCTTCTGCCCGGCGCCATCTACTACGAGTGCTGCTGCAATCTGTTTGAGGTCTATGTAGTCCGTGGTGATGACAGTCAACTTACGCCATCTGAGCATCTGGTAAAGCTTGACGCAGAACCGCAGAAACCTGTGTTTGCCACTGAATGGAGTGAAACATGATTGAGATGCCAGGAAAGGACAACTTCAAGGGCTGGTTCGACATCTTTGAATGGTCTGCCCCTGTGTGCGAGACGCCAGAAGAAACCCTTTCACGCTTCAATGAACTGGATGTCTGCAACAAGACCATCAAGGACATCCGTGTCATTGGGGCGGTTTGGGATTCTGGTCTTGATGCCATGAAGAAGCTTCTCATTGATAGCTTGAAAGGGGAGGTCGTCAGCGAGAACAGCGGGATTCCCCGCAGCGATGATTATGATATGTTCCTCGTGGATGATTCAGCGCTGGTCAGTGAACCGCTGGCCATTGAGTTCACCGATGGTACCTCCTTTGAGTTCATGCCCTGTCAGGACGACCAATCCCGCATGTCGGTGAATACAATTCCCCGTGAAGTCGAGGACGGGCTGAACCACAACAATTTTTCCTTGTCCAAAGTTTTGTTCAAGGATTGTGTTGGTGGACGGATTACAGGGCTTGAAATCCGACCGGAATCAGCATTTCCGGCAAACTTTCAGTTGGACGATGATTGGAAAGCAGACTGGACCACAATCCGATATGAGTTCAGCCTGTTGGATCGATTTGACCAGAAGAAAGACTTGGTTGTCGGACATATCAAATATCCTTTTGAAAGGTATGGCAATTTTGCCATTTCGCTGCATGACGCCGGTCATTTTCAGCCTTTGAAAGTCCAGTTTTCAGACATGCGGGAAAGCAGGAAGCCCATTTCCCAGCTCTGCCTGCCATTGGGTGCAACCGTGGGCGGAACCTTTCGGATCGGTCTCATGCCTGAAAAGGACATGAATGCGGAGCGGAAATTCATATCTTCAAAGCAATTTCATATCACCCTCGAGGATGATGACTTTACAGATCTCCTTAGCTGCTTTTTCATCTCCCATTACGACCCTGATATTCAAGACCAACGTTATCATGCTGATAAAGCCTATTTCGATTGGTATGACATCAACCAGTTCACTTTTGAGGATATGAAGAAGGTTATCGCTGATATCAGGGCTTGGGCGGCCTTGCTCCAAAAGCGTGAACCATTTGATGACAAAAAAATAAAGGAATGGTTTTCATGGCAATTGGGATGGTTGGACGGAAGTGTCCTTGACTTCTATCAGTTGGACGATGATGAAACCAAGAACTATGACCGCTTTTGATGCTGGCTGGGAATCCATGACAGGATGGTGGATGCCATTGATCTTTCCCGCAAACTGGGCGGTCACAGGCTGGAAGCCAAAAACATGAAACTGTTCTTGGAAAAGATGGATTAGCATATGCGTGACAAGGTTGCCCGCCTTGGTCAGGATCCCCGTACCGGTGAGAAAAAATCATTAGCGCAAGAAGGGGTGTTACATTCCATCCCAGTGCAAAACTGAAGAAACTGCGGAAGAAGGCATCGACCAATAACGCATTGCGCGTACACAATGCTCGTAGGCAATTGCTACTCAAAAGCGTGATGGATGCAGTGCAAAATTACGATTAAACAAATGGTCAACTATGGATTTAAACGGAATAATGTCTTATTCTATATACGCAAGGGGGGTGACAGATGTATGTACGCAGAGATATTGAAAAGCTGCTTCTGGAGGCGGCTGAGTCGTTTCAGGTCATTACGCTTTATGGAAGCAGGCAGGTCGGAAAGACAACCACCGTTGATCATCTTTTTGGTGATGATTTTGATTTCGTGACGCTTGATGACACTGAAGAACTGGCGCTCGCGCTGGCAAATCCCCGCGCTTTTCTGGAATCACACCCTTGGCCGCTTATCATTGACGAGGTTCAAAAGGCGGTCGGTCTCTTGAGTGAGGTCAAGAAGATAGTCGATGCACAGAGAAAGGTTTGGATGAAGAACAATGAGCTGCGGAAACTCATGTTCGTTTTGACCGGTTCCAACCAATTTGAGCTTCAGGAGGGCATATCGGAGTCTCTTGCGGGCAGGACTGCGGTGATTAACATGTCTGGATTCACGCAGATGGAGAAGCGGGAAACACAAGGTGCTCTTTTTACAGTCGATTTTGAAAGCCTTATGCAGAAACAGCGTGCCCATCCGGGTCTTTACAGGAGCAGCAGGGATGTTTTTGAAGATATATTCCAAGGAGGGATGCCTGATATCTGCACTGGAGTATCTGCACGGGATATCTATTACAAAGCCTATATTGATACGTATATTGAAAAAGATGTCAGGAAACTGATCAGCGCTTCAAGCGAAATGCAGTTCCGTAGGTTCATTTCACTGATTGCCCTTCGGACAGCACAGCAGGTTGTTTACAGTGAGATATCGAATGCACTGGGAATCAATGTCGAAACGTGCAAGCGGTGGATTTCGATTCTGCAGACTTCAGGCATTATCTTTCTCCTGGAACCGTATATGGCAAATGCCTCCAAGCGTATCATTAAAGCCCCAAAGCTGTATTTCATGGATACGGGGCTTTGCGCTTATCTATGCAAATGGCCGAATGCAGGAATGCTTGCGGACTGTGCCATGAGTGGTGCGTTCTTTGAGACATATGTGGTCAGCGAGATCATCAAGAGTTTCTACAACAACGGTGTAGAGCCACGGCAGTACCTGTACTATTACAGGGATATCGATAAAAAAGAGGTGGACATCCTGCTGGTCAAGGACGGGGCATTGTATCCTGTGGAAATCAAGAAAGGCATGGCACCCAGCAAGCCGACAAAAAACTTCAGGGTATTGGAAAAATATAAGATGCCCATCATGCGTGGCATGGTGGTAGACAACGCAGAGAAGATGCGGGCATTGAATGACAATGCGTTTGTTTTTCCGGTATCACTGCTTGGGGTGTGAAAACGTCAATCGGATAATAAACCTATCCTGGACTGTCTACTCATATCTGACAAACAGCTGCACCCAATAAACCCTGCCATTACGGTCCTGGTACCTGCCGATGCCAGTGAACTCGAAGTCAGGGGACATGATGTTCCTTCGGTGTCCAGGTGAGTTCATCCAGTTGGTGAAAAACGCTTGGGTATCAATGCCTTCACCATAGGCGATGTTCTCCCCTGCTTTCCTGAAAGGGATGCCGTTATCTTTGATTACACTGCCTGGATTCCTGCCGTCAGGTCTTGTATGGCTGTAAACCCGTGATAGTTCACGGGCACGGATTGCCGCTGCCTCATAAAGACCTTCATCCTGTTCCAAGGCAGGCAGTCCGGCATGATGCCGTGCATTGTTGACATAGTCGAGCATCCTATCAAGTTCTTCTGCACGGGCAGGAGACATGAGGATGAAGGTCCAGAAAAACATGACCAGGCAACGTAATAGTGTTTTCATGTTTTTTCCCTTCAAGACATCAACCAACCTTTCGAGCGGAAGCCGAATCCTTTCCATAAAAATCAGCCTTGGCAATGATGGGACTTTCACTATGGTCAACCTTGGTCAGAAATGCAGAAAAACGGTTTTTCGAGTCGTGGTTGCTATCAGTTTCCTTGAGAAAGCCAGTGCCTGAATATACTCAGTCTATCATGGTTTTTCCTAAAAAAGCATTTTAGAATCAATAGCTTTGTGGCTGATAAAAGACCAGATAGTGTCAAATTGGCTTCAACAAGATTTGGGAAAATTGTATATACTCTCACCTATGCACTGAACCGATGACGGAAAGAAGCCGAATCATGTCTGACCACAAAATGAAGATTTTTTCTGGCAATGCAAATCCGACGCTGGCTTCACGGGTCGCCAGCCGGTTGGGAATCCCTTTGGGTAAATCGCTTGTCACCAAGTTTTCTGATGGCGAGGTCCGTGTTGAACTGAAAGAAAACGTCCGTGGCAAGGATGTCTTCATCATCCAGCCGACCTGCGCGCCGACCAATGACAACCTGATGGAAATCCTGTTGATGGTCGATGCGCTGAAACGGGCCTCTGCAGAACGGATCACCGCCTGCATCCCTTATTTCGGCTATGCCCGGCAGGACCGCCGTCCCCGTTCCACCCGTGTTGCGATTTCCGCCCGTGTGGTCGCGAATATGCTGGAGCGTGTCGGTGTTGACCGGGTCATCATCATTGATGTCCATGCCGACCAGATCCAAGGGTTCTTTGATGTCCCTGTTGATAATATCTATGCCTCTCCTGTCCTGCTCAGGGACCTGAAGAAAAAGAGCTATAAGAACCTGGTTGTCGTCTCTCCTGACATCGGGGGGGTTGTCCGCGCCCGCGCATTGGCGGAACGTCTGGGCTGTGAGCTGTCCATCATCGACAAGCGCCGTCCAAGACCCAATGAGTCAGAAGTCATGAACCTGATTGGCAGTGTCAAAGGCAGGAACTGCGTCATCATGGATGATATGGTGGATACGGCAGGCACCCTGACCAAGGCGGCGGATTCCCTGAAGGAGCGGGGGGCGAAAATGGTTGTCGCCTATTGCACCCATCCCGTTCTGTCTGGCCCTGCCGTTGAACGTATTGCCGCCTCGTTGTTGGATGAGCTGGTCGTCACGGATACGATTCCGCTGTCTGACCTTGCCAGGAAATGCAGCAAGATCAGGCAGGTTTCCTGTGATGAGCTGTTGGCGGAAACGATACGCCGGGTCAGTTCCGGTGAATCGGTCATGCAGTTCCTGCAGGATATGATCAACAACAGCTGACAGTCAGG
Source organism: uncultured Oxalobacter sp. (assembly GCA_937916185.1). Taxonomy (GTDB): domain Bacteria; phylum Pseudomonadota; class Gammaproteobacteria; order Burkholderiales; family Burkholderiaceae_D; genus Oxalobacter. The sequence continues at coordinate 6,373 of CALGGD010000341.1, forward strand.
TTAGCCTGAAACTGAAACGCCGTTCCGGAAGGACGGCGTTTTTTGTCATTGAGCCCCCAGATTCAGTTCGCGGTGTGCAGTTCCATCATGGCTTTTTCCATCTGGTCGCCGCAGACTTCCGGCATCAGGGGAATCGCCCGGTTGATGGCTTCGACAATCTTGTCCATGTCTTCATTGCGCGGGCGTTGCAGGACATAATCAATCACTGGAAGGTGTGCGTTGATGCTGCGGGGATGGCCGATGCCAAGCCGTAAGCGCCAGAAGTTCTGGGTGCCCAGTGCTTTCACAATGTCTTTGAGCCCATTGTGTCCACCGGTTGAGCCGGAACGCTTGAGTTTTGCCTGACCGGGTTGGATATCCAGTTCGTCGTGGACAACGAGGATTTCCTCAGGCTTGATCTTGAAGAAACGGGCGATGGCACCGACAGCCAGACCGGAGCGGTTCATATAGGTCTGTGGCTTCCCCAGCAGTACATCTCCCCCGCCGATTTTGATTTTGGCGACCAAGGCGGAAAATTTGGCTTCTTTGTTCCAGCGGCTTTCAGTATTGAGGTTGTCAACAAACCAGAAACCGGCATTGTGGCGTGTCAGTTCATATTCAGGCCCTGGGTTTCCAAGACCGACAATCATCCGGATGGTCATGGTCGTGTTTCAATAAGCATCAGCTTTTGCGGTGTTGGACAAGGATCCACGGTCTGACGACAACCGCCCATAGGGCAGGATTGGTGTCAGCCCAGATTTTCGCCTGTTCATCGGTCACCCGTTCAATTTCCCTTTTTTCTATCATGGCTTGGATGGCGTTCACATCGTCAGCTTCCATCAATTGGGCGACCTTGACCATATCCACGCTGTCGATGACAGAAATCAGTTTGCCGCCAGCAAAGAACCTTTCCAGTTCTTTCCAGCTGATTTTCGCCGTTTCCATGTTGATGCGGGCATACTGCAGTTTTTCCTGTTCGGCTTTCAGGTCTATTGGCTTTTCGGAGG
>CALGGD010000342.1 GCA_937916185.1 uncultured Oxalobacter sp.
GCTGCCTGTCCCGGCAAAGACAAAGCGCCTGCCGGACACCGGCCAGGATGACGGGAAAGCCGTACCCGCCCAAAAACCGGCTCCCCAGCAGAAACAGCGCAAAAAGCTCAGTTACAAGGACCAGCGTGAGCTGGACGCCCTGCCTGCAAGGATCGCCGCACTGGAAAGCGAGCAGGCACAGGTCTCCCAACAGCTCAGCAACCCCGCCATCTATTCAGGGGACGGCACTGCGGGCATCCAGCTCAACAGGCGCTTTGTCGAGATCGAGGAAGAGCTGATGGCCTGCATGGAACGGTGGGAGGAACTGGAGGCGAAGGTGGCCGGATGACCGATGGGTCATTTCGACCGTCGCAGGAAATCCCTGACCCGGAACCCCATCGCAAACAGGGAACCGAAATAGACGACGCCGCAGAAGACCATGACCAGTGCCATCGCACCGATACGCATGAAAGGCTGGGCTTTCATGCCGATCCAGTCGAACTGGTCGGCAATCCACAGGGAAGCGCCTGCCAGCAGGACCAGCGCCGCCACCACCCGGACAAAGAAGAATCCCCATCCTTTCTGTGGTTTATAGGCACCGCGCTTCAGCAGCATGACGTAAAGGATCAACGCATTGGCACAACCGGCCAGCCCGATGGACAGTGAAAGCCCCGCATGGTCGAAGAGCGGCACAAACAGGATGTTGAGCACCTGGGTGACAACCAGGGTGAAGATGCCGATCTTGACGGGTGTCTTGATGTCCTGGCGGGCATAGAACGCCGGTGCAAGCACCCGGATCATCACAATCCCTGTCAGGCCGACACCATAGGCGACAAGGGACCTGGCTGTCATGGCGACATCAACCGCGCTGAAACGCCCATAATGGAACAGGGTTGTGGTGCAGGGGACCGGCAGTGTCATCAGCATGACGGCGGCGGGCATGGCGAGCATCAGCGTCATGCGGAGCCCCCAGTCCAGCAACGAGGAGTATTCTTCCGTGTCATTGCCTGCGTGCGCCTTGGACAGGCTGGGCAGCAGGATGGTGCCCAATGCGACGCCCAGCAGCGCGTTCGGGAACTCCATCAGCCGGTCGGCATAGGAAATCCAGGAGACACTGCCATGCGTCAGCCGGGAGGCGATGTTGGTGTTGATCATCAGGCTGACCTGCGCCACCGACGAGGCGAAGATGGCTGGAACCATCTGCCC
>CALGGD010000343.1 GCA_937916185.1 uncultured Oxalobacter sp.
GCCAGCGTCTGGAATCAGAGTCGCAAAAGTTTGACGAGGAAAGAGTCTATGAGGAATTGAAGGGAAAACAGGCGTCAGCTTAGATATATTATATGCTATACATCTATGCTCTTCAGCGTCGTTAATATTTGACTCCCTGATGTAAAGTATGAAGTCTTCTTTATTTAGGGAGTCCGTTTTTGTAATGCGTAGTATGTCAGGTATCATTTTATATGAGGTTGTATGAATATTGTAATCTGGGGAACCGGTGGAAATGCCTCCGACGGTATCGTAAGAAATTATGAAATGAGGATGACTTCCTTTTTTGAGAATTACATGGTTTGTGTCTCCTCAATGGAGGTCTACGGAGATTTGGACTGTTCAGATGGGCACAGATGTCCAGCAGTGTCTGTGCGGGCAGGATGGTCAAGCCCCGTATGAAGGCTGCTTCATCGGCATTGGCCTGGGGCAGGATGAAAGCCCTTGGTTCCTGCTGTGCCTGATGGATTGCCCACGCCATTGCCAATGCGCCTTTAATCGGGCGCAGTTCACCGGAAAGGGAAAGTTCCCCGGCAAATTCAAAACGGTCAAGCTGATGGGACTGTATCTGCTGTGATGCGGCAAGGATGCCGAGGGCAATCGGCAGGTCGAACCGTCCAGATTCCTTCGGCAGGTCTGCGGGTGCCAGGTTCACCGTGATGCGTTTTGCCGGCATGTTGAAATGGGCGTTCTGGATGGCGGCACGGACACGGTCTTTCGCTTCCTTGACCTCGGTCTCCGGCAGACCAACGATGGTAAACGCAGGCAGGCCGTTGGCGATATGGACCTCAACGGTCACCTCAGGTGCTTCCATGCCGGCAAGTGCACGGCTTTTCAGGATGGACAGGCTCATGGCGAAGGTTCTATCGAACTGTCTTGTTGAGGCGGCGGAATTTTTGCTTCCAGCTCGGCAACCCGTTTTTCCAATGCGGCAATGGGGGCACGCATCTGGGCGATTGCCAGTTTCTGGACTTCAAAATCTTCGGTGGTGACCACATCCAGCTTGGCGACAGCCTGCGTCAGCAGTGCCCGGACATTCTGTTCCATGTCTTTCAGCGGGGAGTTCTCAATCAGGGGGCCGAGGGTTGCCTGCAGGTTGTCCAGAAGCGTCTTGTTCATATCTGTTCCCTTTGACCGTTATCAAAGAAGGCTTGTCATATGGATAACGGCTATTCTAACAGTGAAACCACCTGTATCACCAACAGCGGCATCAGGCAGTTTGTTGCCACGGAAGAAACCGATGTGTTTTCCAGACCTTTGGTAAAATGTCGGGGCAACGGTACGAATCGGGCGGAAAGGGATGCAAGAGGCAAAGATGATTCCGAATCTGGTGACGGTCATGGATAAACCGGTCCTTGACCTTGAAAAGACATTGATTGATGCCACATCGGTCGTCGAACGGTGGTTTCGCATGGCATGGCAGGACTATACACCGCCGTTTTACTGTTCTGTTGACCTGCGCCATGCGGGGTTCAAGCTGGCACCGGTGGACACCAACCTTTTCCCTGGGGGATTCAACAATCTTGCCGCTGATATGCTGCCACTCGCGGTGCAGGCGGCGATGTCTGCAATCGAGAAATACTGTCCTGCGGCAAAGAACCTGCTTCTGATTCCAGAAAACCATACCCGCAACAGCCATTATCTGGATTCTGTGACCCGTCTGATGGAGATTCTGCGCCAGACAGGGCTGGATATCCGTTTGGGTTCCCTGTCAGACCAGGTCACCCAACCGACACCGATGACCATGCCGGATGGCACAACGGTTGTCCTTGAGCCCGTCAAGCGTATCAACAATGGACGCCGGGTTGGGTTGGATGATTTCAATCCCTGCACCATCCTGCTCAACAACGACCTCAGTGCCGGTACGCCGGAAATCCTGCAGAATGTCTATGAACAGAATCTGTTCCCCCCATTGCATGCGGGGTGGACCGTCCGGCGTAAAAGCAATCATTTTGCCGCTTATGATGATGTGGTCCGCCGTTTTTCGCGTACTGTCGGCATTGACCCATGGCTGGTGAATCCTTATTTCGCCCATTGCCGTGATATCAATTTTGAGGAAAAATCAGGAGGGGAATGCCTTGCGGCGCAGGTGAATGCGGTACTGGGCCGTATCCGCCGCAAATACCGGGAATACGGGGTCAAGAAAAAACCGTTTGTCATCATCAAGGCGGATGCCGGTACTTATGGCATGGGGATCATGACGGTCAGTGATGCCAAGGATGTCCTCAACCTGAACCGCCGGCAACGTAACAAGATGGCGGTCATCAAGGATGGCCAGGCTGTCAGGGAAGTGCTGGTCCAGGAAGGCGTCCATTCGCTTGAGCGGGTCAATGATGCGGTGGCAGAACCTGTCGTCTATATGATTGACCGTTATGTTGTTGGCGGTTTCTACCGGGTGAATGCCAGCCGTGACATTGATGAGAACCTCAATGCGCCTGGCGCGGAGTTTGTGCCATTGCCGTTTTCCCAGCAGCATACGTTGCCGGATGTCTCTGCAGCACCGGGAACCTCGGAGCCAAACCGTTATTATATGTATGGTGTCATTGCGCGCCTTGCTTTGCTGGCTGCGTCTGTCGAACTTGAGAAAACCGATCCTGACTTGCAGTAAGAGGAGATATTTCCATGAAACTGGCTTTTTTCGCAGACCCGTTGGCATCGTTCAATCTCAAGAAAGATTCCACGATGGCAATGATGGTGGAGGCGGCTGCACGAGGCCACACCATCTATGCTTTCCGCCATCAGGATATTGTGCTGGTGGAAGGGAAAGTCTGTGCGCAGTGCCAGCAGATTGCCCTGACAGGCGGATATGATGCTGACTGGTATCAGGTCACGGGGATGCAGGAAACAGCCCTGTCAGGACTTGATGCCATCATTATCCGGAAAGACCCGCCGTTCGATGTCAATTACCTGACGGCGGTCTGGCTGCTTTCCCTGGCGGAAAAGCAGGGGGCGAGAGTCTTCAACACCGCTGATGGCATCCTTGCCCATAGTGAGAAACTTTCCATTGCCCAGTTCCAGCAGTTTGTGAGGCCGACGCTTGTCTCGGCAGATGAGAACCGTCTCAGGCGGTTCCATGAACAATACCAGGACATCATCCTGAAACCGCTCAGCGGTATGGGCGGCATGGGTATTTTCCGGGTACAGCCCGATGGGCTCAATCTGGGGACCATCATCGAAATGCTGACCGCCAATGGGCAGCGGCATATCATGGCCCAAGCCTATATCCCGGAGATTGCGGACGGTGACAAACGGGTATTGCTCATCAATGGGAAAGTTGTTCCGTTTGCATTGGCACGTATCCCGAAACTGGGCGAGACCCGAGGCAATCTGGCGGCAGGGGGGACAGGCAGGGCACAGCCGTTGACCCTGAGGGACCGTGAGATTGCGGAAGCGCTTGCGCCGGAACTGGCATCAAGGGGGCTGTTCCTGGTGGGGCTTGATATCATTGGCGACTGGCTGACTGAAATCAATGTCACCAGCCCGACCTGTTTCCGTGAAATCACTGACCAGACGGGGTTCAATGTCGCTGGTATGTTTATCGATGAATTGGAGAGAACGCTTTTGTCCAGCCAGCATTGATTGGAATTGGAAATGGTTATGGATTCCGGTGTTTTGAAGACTTCAAAGGATGGTTTGAAAACGATGGTGGGTATCCTGCTGCTGATGCATGAGCCATTGGCTGGTGCTTTCAAGACAGCGGTCAAGCATCTTTTTGGCGACAGCCTGTCGTATTTTGAGGCAATCGATGTCAGGGCTGACCAGGATATTGTCGATGTCGATTGCCTTGCCAAGCAGGCCATCCAGCACCTGGACAGCGGTGCGGGTGTCCTGGTGTTCACGGATATGCTGGGCGGAACGCCTGCGAACTGCTGCCAGCATCTGAAAGTTGAGACTTCCGATGTCCAGGTCCTGACAGGCACCAGCCTGCCGATGCTGTTGCGGGCACTGACCTACCGGACAGAAGGGCTTGAGGAAGTCATTGCCAAGGCGCTGTCAGGTGGGCGGAACGGCGCCGTCCGCATTGATCCATCTGAAATGAAATGAATATCCCGGGACTGTTGAACCAGTCAACAGCTTGTTTATGGTAGGACTATGATTAAGAAAGAGCTTGAAATCATCAATAAACTTGGCGTCCATGCCAGGGCTTCTGCGAAATTGACCCAGCTTGCCTCCAAATTCAAAAGCGAGGTCTGGATGAGCTATAACAACCAGCGGGTCAATGCCAAATCCATCATGGGTGTCATGATGCTGGCGGCGGGGAAAGGATCGGTTGTCCTGCTTGAGGCGGAAGGGGTTGATGAGGCTGAATGCCTGCAGGCTCTTGAGGCGCTGGTCAATGACCGGTTCGGTGAATTGGAATAAGACGCTTGGGTAGCACAGTAAGATGAAATCTCCGTTTTCCCTGTCTGGTATTGCGGTCTCACAGGGCATCGCCATCGGTCGTGCCTATGTCATCACCAATACGGCGATGGAGACATTGCATTATCTGGTGCCTGAGGAGGGGATTGAGGCTGAGGTCGGACGCCTTGAGACTGCATTGACATCTGTCAGGGAAGAGCTTGCTCTCCTGAGGACAGCATTGCCGGAAGATGCACCCGCCGAACTCGGCGCACTGATGGAAGTGCATGCGATGATCCTGACGGATGAGATGTTCTCAAAGGAACCGTTCAATATCATCCGCTCCCGCCGTTATAACGCTGAATGGGCATTGATGACACAGATTGAGGAAATGTCTGCCAAGTTTGACAGCATTGCCGATCCTTATCTGCGGGAACGCAAGGCCGATCTTGAGCAGGTTGCTGAACGCATTATCAAGGCCCTGACCGGTGTCAAGGTGGAAAAGCCTGTTTCTGTCGGCAGTGGTGATCAGGTTGACTTGATTGTTGTTGCATACAATGTCTCCCCAGCGGATATGCTCCAGTTCCGGGAGCCCTTTTTCAAGGGGTTTGTCTCAGGACCAGGGGGACAGAATTCCCATGCCGCAATCATTGCCCGTGGTACGGATGTTCCTGCTGTGTTCGGGCTTTCCGAGACGTTGCCGCTCATCCGCCAGAATGACTGGCTGATTGTCGATGCTGATATGGGTGTTGTGATTGTCAATCCCACCCCGCTGATCCTGGAGCAGTACCGGACAAAACAGGCGGGACAGCAGAAAGCAAAACGCAGGCTGAGCCGTTTGAGGAAAATGGCGTCGGTCACACTGGATGGCACAATCATTGAACTGCTTGCCAATATCGAGTTTCCGGAGGATTGCCGTACAGTTGTTGACAACAATGCGGATGGTGTCGGGCTTTTCCGTTCAGAGTTCCTGTTTATGGAGAGGAGTGGCGGCATCAGCCGTTTTCCTGATGAAGAAGAACAGTTTGAGGCATACAGACAGGCTGTTGCCTTGATGGAAGGGCGTCCTGTCACCATCCGGACACTTGATATCGGTGCGGATAAACTCTTGCCTTCATCAGAAAAAACAAGGATCCTGAATCCGGCTCTTGGCAGGCGTGCCATCCGCTATTGCCTGACGGAACCGGATGTTTTCCTGACCCAGCTGCGCGCCATCCTCCGGGCATCGGCGTTTGGGACTGTCAAGCTTCTGCTGCCGATGGTGACACATGGATCGGAAGTGGATCAGGCATTGGGGTTCATTGAGGAAGCCAAGACCCAATTGCGTTCACAGGGCCATCTGTTCGATGAATCGATTCAAGTCGGGGCGATGATTGAAGTCCCGGCGGCGGTCCTGGCGTTGCCTATGCTCACTTCCCGCCTGGATTTCCTTTCCATTGGCACCAATGACCTGATCCAGTATGCTTTGGCGATTGACAGGGTCGATCCTGAAGTCGCCCATCTTTACAATCCACTGCATCCAGCGGTGTTGACCATGTTGAGGATGACAGTCGATTATGCGGGGAAAGCCGGTATCCCTGTTTCCATCTGCGGTGAAATGGCAAGTGACCATCAGTTGACGCGCCTGCTGTTGGGATTGGGCATCAGGCAGTTTTCAATGCACCCTGGGCAGCTGCTTAAAGTCAAGCAGGAAATCCTGTTGAGCGATCTGGCTATCCTGACACCGAAAGTGGACCGTATCCTGACGTTGAGTGAGGAAAAAGAGATTGAGATGGCTGTACAGGACCTGCATCAGGAAGAGATGTCAATATGAAAACATCTTTCAGGACAGGTTTCCCTGTAAAGACTGCCGATGGACTGTTTGACGGTCAGACGGGATTTCGCTATCCTAACAGACCGGCGCTGATTTGCGGGAATGGCTTGCGGGCGCGGAAGGCGGAGCACTTCAACAAATACGGCTAAGCGGCTTAAAGACAGTCCCTGCCAGAGAAGTGGCACGGGCTTTTTTTATTATTATGTGAATGGGATTCCATGCGGGCGGAATCTGTCGGAGCAGCAAATTCATGCCATCATCAAGATACGTTTCACCCAAATCCATGTATTTCAGCGAGCCGCTTGTCCTTGAAAGCGGTGCAGGTATTGCAGGTTATACGCTGGTCTATGAAACCTATGGCACGCTGAATGCAGACCGTTCCAATGCGGTATTGGTCTGCCATGCCCTGAATGCTTCCCATCACGTCTCAGGTGTCTATGAAGACACCGGTGAAGTCGGCTGGTGGGACAATATGGTCGGTCCAGGAAAAGCGGTGGACACAGACCGTTTCTTTGTCATCGGTGTCAACAATCTCGGCCATTGCTATGGGTCAACGGGGCCGATGCATATCAATCCTGCCACCGGTAAGCATTATGGTGCGGATTTCCCAGTCATGACGGTACAGGATTGGGTTGATGCGCAGGCACGCCTGGCAGATGGCCTCGGCATCCGGCGGTTCGCTGCAGTCATGGGCGGATCGTTGGGGGGCATGCAGGCAATGACCTGGACGCTCCGTTATCCTGACCGTGTTGCCAATGCGGTCATTATTGCGTCAACCTCCCATCTGTCCGCACAGAATATCGCTTTCAATGAGGTTGCCCGGACAGCGATCCTCTCTGATCCAGACTTTCATGGCGGGGACTTCTATTCTTATGGTGTTGTCCCGAAAAACGGATTACGCGTCGCCCGGATGGTCGGTCACATCACCTATCTGTCCAACGATGATATGTCTGAAAAGTTTGGACGTGAGCTGCGTTCGGGCGAATACAAGTTCGGTTATGGTGTTGAGTTCGAGATTGAGTCCTACCTTCAGTACCAAGGCAGCAAGTTCTCTTCGTTTTTCGATGCCAACACCTACCTGTTGATTACCCGTGCGTTGGATTATTTCGATCCTGCCGCCAAATATGGCGGAGACCTCTGCAAAGCGCTGGAAGAGACCCGTGCGAAGTACCTGATTGTTTCTTTTACGACAGACTGGCGTTTTTCACCGGAATGCAGCCGCATCATTGTCGATGCCCTTATCCATAATGGCAGGCAGGTGACGTATGCAGAAATCGATGCCCCGCATGGGCATGATGCGTTTCTTCTCAACGATGCCCGGTATCATGAGACAGTCCGTGCCTATTATGACCGTATCTGGCAGGAAATCACGGGGATGAACTGATATGAATGCGCCATCGCTTAAAAAGTTCCGTACCGATCTTGAATTTATTGCTGAGTGGGTGAAAGACAATGCCTATGTGCTGGACCTTGGCTGTGGTTCTGGCGCATGGATGGAATACCTTCAGGCAACGAAAGGCTGTACGGGTTACGGTGTCGAGATTGATGACCTGAAAATCCCGCCTTGCATCCGCCGTGGCGTCAATGTCATCCAGCATGACCTTGAACAGGGGCTGCCGTATTTCCAGAACGATACGTTTGATACGGTTTTCTGCCTGTTGGCATTGCAGATGCTGAAAAATGTCGAACCCCTGATGAAGGAGATTGCCCGTGTCGGTAAAGAGGCGGTGGTCAGTTTCCCGAATTTCGCCTACTGGCGCAATCTTGAGACACTGAACAAGGACTGCCGTATGCCGGTTTCAGAAGAACTGCCTTATGAATGGTACAACTCACCGAACCTCCGGTTTGCGACCATGCATGATTTTGAAGAACTGGCTGACCGGGTCGGCTTTGAGATCCTTGACCGCGTTGTGCTGCATGAAGGGGAAGTCGTCACGGACAATCCTTACCGGAATGGCAGTCTTGCTGTTTACAGGTTGCAGAAAAAAGCTGCAGCCCCAATCCGATAATGGCAGAGACCAGCAAATGGAAGGCGTTGCTTGACCCACGCCTGCTGGGGTGCGTCAAGCAACGCCTTCCATTT
>CALGGD010000344.1 GCA_937916185.1 uncultured Oxalobacter sp.
CCGCATCAAGGCAGGGTCAACCCTGGCAGAACGTTTATCCACCTACACGTTCACAAACGGCCGCATCCTGGTTCCTGACAGCCTGTTTTCCCCGGAAGAACTGGATATCCTTGAACAGATCGCCATTGAGGCGGAAGACCGCGCCCTGCAGTTCCAGATCATCGCCGCACGCAGGCTCCATTTCGATAAATGGCGTTTTCCCGCAACCAACCTGGAATCACTGATCCCCCGTCTGGAAGCCTATTTCGCGGATGGCGCCATTGACGGCTGGGTCTACCGCCGCAACCGGGACGGTGTGATGCTGCCATGGCTGATTGAAAGCATCACTTTCCGCCACCGTCAGGAAGGGGTTCCTGGCGGCCTGCCTTATGTCAGTGTGCAGCTGCTTGCAAACACCCAGGCCGCCGCCTCCCCTGTCGGCAAGGCACAGCCCAACCAATGGCGGACAGGTATGACCAACGCCATCATCTTCTACGAACGGGAAATGGGCAAACTCTCCATCCCCGAAATGATGGCACGCAAGGGGTTCTACAAGGAATGCGCCGAATTCAAGGAAGACTATGAGAAACAGGTTGTCCTGTTCAAGCGCTTCCAGTCCCAATACGGCAAGCAGTTCCGGGCGGAAAACTCCGCCTTCCTCATCAAACGGGGTGACAGTTCCGTCTTCACCACCAGCGAATTTTTCCGGCTGCCGCCCAACGGCATGTTCAAATGCGTGAACGATGAAGAGCAGGTCGAACGGCGTATCGAGACCCACTCGACAAACAGCGGAGCCTGTGTCCCGGGGACGGATGGACTGATCCCCATCCACTGCTACCTGCATATGTTCCACCTTGACCTGCATGAAAACTGCTGGGTCCATGTGCAGAACCTGCAGGAGTATGTTTACCGCCCTGAAATCAAGAGCAAGCTGATCCTGCCTGCCGAGCACCGGCGTCTGATCGACATCCTCACCTCCCATATGGATGTGCTGATGGATGACATCATCGAGGGCAAATCCGGGGGGACAACCATCCTTTGCATGGGCGCTCCGGGCCTTGGCAAGACACTGACGGCCGAGGTGTATTCCGAAGTGGTCGGCAAGCCGCTTTACCGGGTGCACTCCGGCCAGCTGGGCACAACCGCACAGACGGTTGAAGCGGCACTGGCGGACATCCTGAAACGAGCGTCACGCTGGGACTCCATCCTGCTGATTGACGAGGCAGACCTGTATATCCGCAAACGTGACAACAACCTGGAACACAATGCGATTGTGGCGGAATTCCTGCGGACGCTGGAATACTTCACTGGCCTGCTGTTCCTGACCACGAACCGTGAAGACGATGTGGATGATGCCATCATATCCCGCTGCATCGCGGTCATCCGCTATGAGACGCCTTCGCGTGAGGCCGCCATCCGCCTGTGGCATTCCCTGGCAGACCAGTTCGGTGTTGACCTCTCTGATGAGCTGGTTTACAAACTGGTCCGTGACTTCCCGAACTCCAGTGGCAGGGACATCAAGGAACTGCTGAAACTGACCAGCCGCCTGTGCCGGAGCACGGATTCCCCAATCACACTGGAAGCCTTCCATGAATGCGCTGTCTTCCGGGGAAGATGAACCCTTAGAAAAAACACCTGACATCCAACAAACCAACCAAGTGAGACTGAACCATGTCCGACACCAAAACGCCTGAACAGAATGCCTTGGACGCTTTCCTGAACGGTCCAGAAAATGCCCCTGCAGAAGCCATTTCCAACGCTGATTTTGACGCACTTGACAGCTTCCTGCTGGCAAACACCCAGATGGATATCGAAATCTTCGACGGCTTCATCTGCGCCCTGATCGTCAGTCCTTCCGTTGTCCCGCCTGGTGAATACCTGCCTGTCATCTTCGGCAACAACGAAGTGACCTTCAAAACCCAGGAGGAAGCTGACCAGATCATGAATGCCATCACAAAACACTGGGAACATGTCGAATCAAAACTGAAACAGAAAGAGGATTATTATCCAATCCTATGTTCCGACAACCAACTGAAAGTGAACGCATGGGGCTGGGCATACGGGTTCCTGCTGGGAACCTCCCTGCGCCGCGAAGACTGGCATCCGACCATCTATGCTTCCCAGATGTCCGAAGATGGCCTACTGACACCGATCCTGCAGCTCCATTGGGAAGCCAATGGCCAGATGGAACCGATCTATGCTGAAAAACGCGAAGAAATGATGAAAACCATCGTGGCGAACCTGCCGATCCTGTATGAGCAGTTTGCTGAACTCAGGGAACTTTCCCGCGCCTCCCAGCAGCAGCTCAACTGACAGGATCAAACGGCCCCTGCCTCCCAAGGAAAGGGGCTGCCCTTCCCTTGGGAAGGCTTCCCCCATGATTGACCCTCCTGACCGCCATCCATCGCCATGCGGCATGGCAGGGTTATAATGCCAGGATACTGAATACTTGGATTGTCTATGCGTTATATTCCCGTCCAGTACATCGACCCGGTCTTCCGTCCACCGAGTGAAGCCCGTTCCCTGATCCTGCAGGTCACCAACGGCTGCAGCTGGAACAAGTGCACCTACTGCGATATGTACACGCAGCCCCAGAAGAAATTCTCGGTCAAGCCTGAAGAAGACGTAAAACGGGAAATCGAATGGTTCAGCCAGAACTACCGGGGTATCCAACGGGTTTTCCTGGCAGACGGTGATGTGGTGGCTCTCCCTTCACGGCGGCTCCTGAACATCCTGGACATGATCCGGGAATACCTGCCCAGTGTCACCCGTGTCGCCTCTTACTGTTCACCCCGCAACGTCACCCGGAAAACAGATGGGGAACTGAAAGCCCTGTTTGATGCCGGGCTGAGGCAGGTCTATGTCGGTGCGGAATCAGGGGACGATTTTGTCCTCAAGAGCATCAACAAAGGCGATACCCATCAGTCCACCGTCGATTCCCTGAACCGGTTGGCTGATGCCGGCATCAAACGGTCTGTGATGATCATCAACGGAGTCGGCGGTATCAAGTTCAGTGAACAACATGCGCTCAACTCCGCACTGCTTGCCAACAAGACCCAGCCTGAATTCCTGGCAGCCCTGGTCCTGAACCTGCCGCATGGCGAAGCCCTTCAGCGCTTCGTAGGCTTTGCCCACGGCTGCGCCATCGCCGGCCACAACACCACCTACGACTACCAAATCATGGTGCAGCAGATGCGCCGCTATGCGCCCGCGCTGTCGATGGAACGCGAGTGGCCTGCCTATCTCGACACGCTCAAGATGGCACGCCTGCTGCACCCCCGCCAGCCCAGCTACAAGCTGAAGGACCTGCTCACGCAGCTGCACCTCGAGGGCACCAACTCGCACCTGGCCAACGACGACATCCTGGCCGTGGCCCTCACCGACGAGCAGCCCGTGCTCATCCACACCCACAACATCAACCACAACGGCTACCTCTACTTCCCCTTTGTTGATGACTACACCGACGCTGCCATCACCGCCATCAGCAACGCCATCAGCGTCCTCCACAAATCAAAGAGCGACATTACCCAGGCCCCGGCACCCATCATCAGCCAGGAGTTCAAGAATCGCAACACCAACGTCACCATCACCCCCAGCCGCACACTGCCCAACACGCGCCTGTTCTACACCAC
>CALGGD010000345.1 GCA_937916185.1 uncultured Oxalobacter sp.
AGAGAAGCATCTCTCGCGATCCCGGTCGCGGATGACGACCGCGGTGACCACTTCGATGCTGAACAACAGGAGGAAAACTGATGGACCTGACTCCTTTCTATGCACGCATTTCAGAGTGTCCGGCAAGGGATGCCTTCGTTCATGAAGAAAAAAAGATGCCTTCAACAGCAGAGATGGCTGCCTGGAAACCGCCAGAATGGACAGGCGGGGCTTTCCGTGATTTCGCAGAAGAAGCGTTCATGAAAGATGTGTCCCGCCCTTTGGCACTGTATGTGCATGTTCCGTTCTGCCATCATCACTGTACATTCTGCCCGTTCTATATCAACCAGACAAAAAAAGGGTTCAGCAAGGACTATACGGAACTGCTGCTGCGTGAAATTGAAATTACGGCGGATGCCCTGAAAAATGTCGCCCACAAACGGGAAGTGGACACGGTCTATTTCGGTGGCGGGACACCGACAGACCTGGATGAAGCAGATATGGCTTCTGTCATCACCTCACTGTTTTACCATTTCAATATTCCCAAAACAGCAGAGGTGACGGTGGAAGGACGCAATACTGGATTCACCGCTTCCAAGGCAAAGACATGGACGGCGGCAGGGGCAAACCGCTTTTCTTTGGGTGTGCAGTCAGCAAATACGGCGCTCCGCAAACGTCTGGGACGTATCTCAAGCCGTGAAGAATTACAGGCTTCACTGGATGGTGTCTGCGCCAGTGGCTCTTCTGTCATCATTGATATGCTGTATGGGTTGCCGGGACAGACCCAGGAAATCCTGTTGGATGATATCCGTTTTATTGCCGAGAAGACAGGGATTGATGGACTGGACCTGTATGAGCTGCGGATTTTCCCAGGCACCCCTTTGGACAAGGCCATCAAGAACGGCAAGATACCGCCTGCCCCTGCTTTCAATGACAAGGCGGTGATGTTCAGTGCCGCTTATGATGCATTGGAAACCGCAGGGTTCGAGCATTTCTCGCCGAAACACTGGCGCAGGAATGTCCGTGAACGGTCACTGTACAACCGTCTGGCAGGCGTGCAGTGCGATATGGTTCCTTTCGGTTCCGCTGCCGGTGGCCGTCTGTACAACATCGGGCTTGGCAACGCACGGGATATCAAGACATACCGCACACAAATCGAAGCTGGGGAAAAACCCTTGGGAAGGATTATGGCTTCCCCATTGCGCCAAACGTCTGAAGGATTCAACCAGGTTTTGGCATCATACGGTGAAAACCTGTGCATACCGCCAGCCGGTCTTTGGCCAGAATCCCACCGTGAGATGGCTGGACAGCTGCTGTCCCAATGGCAGGATGCCGGCCTGCTGATGCAGACCGACGATGGCTTGCGCCTGACGGGGGCCGGTTATTTCTGGACGCAGAAAATCCAGGGGCTGATCCAACGCTTTTTGCAGACGCCAATCCAATAACCATCAACTGATGAACAGCCTGCTGTTTCAAATGGCAGGCTTTTTTTCTGCCCTATCCAACTGTTTTTGAAGACAATCCGACACATTGGATGCAAGATTCCACGTTTTTTCAGATTTCATCAAAAAAACTTTTAATTCCCT
>CALGGD010000346.1 GCA_937916185.1 uncultured Oxalobacter sp.
GATGAAGGGGCGACAGGGCGTGGTGCGAAGCCGAAAGCCGGGCTGACAGGGTTCACCGTCTCGAACCTCCAGCTGCCGGAAGCCAGGAGGTCTTGGGAAAACGCATCGGATGTCACAACACAAACCAAAAACGAAGCCGTTTATGGCAAACCAGACCGGATTGCATCGCCGTTGCAGATTATGATTGATGGCCCGATTGGCGGGGCGGCATTCAACAACGAGTTTGGCCGTCCGAATCTGACAGGCTATTTCCGCACCTATGAACAGCATGTCGGCAACACGGTTTACGGTTATCACAAACCCATCATGATTGCAGGTGGGTTGGGGTCTATCGCCGACATCCATACCAAGAAACAGTCGTTGCCTGTCGGTGCATTGCTGATCCAGCTCGGTGGTCCCGGTATGCGCATCGGCATGGGCGGTGGTGCCGCATCCTCGATGGCGACCGGTGCGAATACCGCAGACCTGGATTTCGATTCCGTCCAGCGTGGCAACCCTGAGATGCAGCGCAGGGCACAGGAAGTCATCAACGCCTGCTGGGCGATGAAAGGGAAAAACCCGATCCTCTCCATCCATGATGTCGGGGCAGGGGGGCTTTCCAATGCCTTCCCGGAAATCACCCACGACGCAGACAGGGGGGCGGTTTTTGACCTTCGCAATGTTCCATTGGAAGAAAGCGGGATGTCTCCACGGGAAATCTGGAGCAACGAATCCCAGGAACGTTATGTCTTGGCGATTGCAGAGGAAAACCTGGAACTTTTCAATGACCTGTGTATCCGTGAACGCTGCCCCTATGCCATTGTCGGCAGGGCAACCGAAGAGCGCCAGCTGAAAGTTCTTGATTCAGCATACCAGAACGAACCGGTCAATATGCCGATGGACGTCCTGTTGGGCAAACCGCCGAAAATGCACCGGGATGTCGCCCATATCGCCCACGACTATCCTGAAATCAGACTGGAAGGCCTGTCGATTGAAGAAGTTGCTGAGAAAGTCCTGCTGTTGCCGACCGTCGGGGACAAATCGTTCCTGATCACCATCGGTGACCGTGCGGTCGGCGGGCTGACCT
>CALGGD010000347.1 GCA_937916185.1 uncultured Oxalobacter sp.
GCAGATCTGGCCGTCAGGGCTCAGACCGAAAGCACCCCGGCAATAAAAATCTGCCAGTTTGACCATGGATTCAGTATCACCCTTTTCCGCTTTTTTAGTCAGGTCTGCAACCGCCTCCTTACTGGAAGAACAGCCAGCAAGGGCAAAAGCGGCAGACAGCGCCAGCAAGGCAGCCAGACAGCGTTTGTAAATCGGAACCGACATGAAAACCCCTTTGAAAGAAGGAAAAATATCAACAGATTGAAGTTTACCAAAAGCTGGGCAGATACCAGATGTTTTTTTGCGTCTACCGATGCCCCTTCAACAGCACAACCACCGCACCACCGCCACCATCAACCGGTTTTGCCTGGCAGAAAGCCATGACATCCGCCCGTTGGACAAGCCATTTGAAGACCAGTTTCTTCAACACTGGTTCATTGTTCACCGAACCAAGTCCCTTGCCATGCACGATACGGACGCAGCGGATTCCCCGTACAGAAGCCATCCTGAGGAATTCCACAACCATTTCCCTCGCCTCATCACGGCGCATGCCATGAAGATCCAGCTCATCCTGGATGACCCAATGCCCCCTGCGGAGCTTCTTGACGATATCAGATCCGATGCCATCCCGCCGGAAACTCAGCTGGTCATCCGTATCCAACAGATTCTCGACACTGAATTCATCGGACAAAGACTCTTGAAGGACCTTCTTCTCATCGGCAATCCGCTGCACTGGAACAGGCTTCGGCCGTTCTGAGACCGTTGATGCCCGGTCAGAAGCATCAAGACGCACGACATCCTTGCCGATGCTCTGTAAAAACAGGTCCCGGTCAGACATCGCCTGTTTTTCCGCCGCCCGGCGTTCCTGCTCTTCCTTTTCCCGCTGTGCATTGACCTGTTTGACGGCTTTCTTCAGGCTCTTGAAATCCGGCACTTTCTTTGATGTTGCTTTCATAATCCAGCTTCCTCAGATCAGGCAATGGAAATGTCTAAATGTAACCATATGAAAAATAACTGTTCCCTTGCCTCAGCAGGCTTTTATTATTATTGATACAGCAGATGACTTCAAGCTGGCCTGTCATGCTGTTGGCAGAATGGATGATAAGGATAGTGCAGTTCCCCAAACAGAAAAGAAAAGGAGTTGACCAAAATGATTAAGCGAGCCTTGACTTTTTTGATAACGGCAATCGGCCTGATTGCCCTGGGCAATGCCTGTGCAGCGGAAAACAGCCAGACGGCTGGGAAGCAGGACACCCCGAAAATCGTCAAGAAAGTTGATAAACCCACACATATTGACCTGGTGATGATCCTGGACCAGTCAGGCAGCATGCACAGCCTGACATCCGACACCATCGGTGGTTACAACGCCATGGTAGAGAAACAGCGGAAATCCGGTACCGATGTCTCCGTGACGACCGTCCTCTTCAACAACAAGGAAACCACCCTGTACGACCGCAAGCCGATTGCTGATGTCCCCCCGCTGACAGAAAAGGAATATTCCCCCAACAACATGACAGCGCTGCTGGATGCAACCGGCAACACCCTTTCGCGCATGAAAACCGCCAAAGGCATCAACGACAAAGGGAACAAAGTCATCGTTGTCCTGATCACTGATGGCATGGAAAACGCCAGCAGGGAATACAAACGGGCTGACGTGAAGAAAATGATTTCCGACCTTCAGGAAAAACAGG
>CALGGD010000348.1 GCA_937916185.1 uncultured Oxalobacter sp.
GTCGTTGTCCCATTGCCAGATGTGAAAGGGCGCGAACAGATCCTGAATGTCCATATGCGCAAAGTGCCTGTTGCACCGGATGTCAATCCGAATGTCCTCGCCCGAGGCACCCCGGGGTTCTCCGGCGCTGACTTGGCGAACCTGGTCAATGAATCGGCACTCTTTGCGGCACGCAAGAACAAGCGTCTGGTTGAGATGCAGGACTTCGAAGATGCGAAAGACAAGCTGCTGATGGGGCCGGAACGCAAATCCTTTGTCATGCGTGAGGAAGAACGCAAGAACACGGCTTACCATGAATCCGGTCATACCGTTGTGGCAAAACTGCTGCCGACAGCTGATCCCGTCCATAAAGTCACCATCATGCCGCGTGGACAGGCATTGGGTCTGACCTGGCAACTGCCGGAAAATGACCAGGTCAATATGTACAAGACCAAGATGCTGGAAGACATCTCCATCCTGCTGGCGGGACGTATTGCAGAGGAAATCTTCATGCACCAGATGTCAACCGGCGCATCCAATGACTTCGAACGTGCGACAAAACTCGCCCGTGCGATGGTGACCCGTTTCGGGATGTCTGAAGAAATGGGGGTCATGGTCTATGACGATACCGAGCAGGATATGTTCTTCGGTGGGCGTATGGCATCCAAGACCGTTTCCGAAGCCACCCAGCAGAAAGTCGATGCGGAAATCCGGCGGATCCTGGATGAACGTTATGTTGTTGCACGGAACCTGCTGGAAGCCAACCGGGATAAAGTTGAGAAAATGGCAGCATTGCTGCTGGAACATGAAACACTGGATGCCCAGCAGATTGACAATGTCATGAAGGGAATTGAAAACTTCCCATCCGCTGATCCAGCTGTTCCCCCAGAAGCGGCACCGGTTCCGGCGGTCTGATACCATTGCATTGAAGGAAAAGAAAAGGCGGGCAAAAGAGGAGGCTCGCCCTTTTTTTGAGATTGAACATGACGGTTTTCCAATGTGGACGGTTCCATTTCGATTTGAGCAGCGGGGTTGACCGTCCGTTGGTGATGGGCATCCTGAACATCACGCCGGATTCGTTTTCCGATGGGGGGCGGTATCTGTCGCTGTCTTCAGCGCTGAGGCATGCTGAACAGATGATTGAATCAGGTGTTGACATCATTGACATCGGCGGGGAATCCACCCGTCCAGGTTCCGATACTGTCCCACTCCAGGAGGAACTCGACCGTGTCCTGCCGGTTGTCGAGGCATTGAAAGATTGTGGGAAACCCCTTTCAGTTGATACCAACAAGCCGGAAATCATGAAAGCCGTGCTGGAGGCGGGGGCGGCTATGGGCAAC
>CALGGD010000349.1 GCA_937916185.1 uncultured Oxalobacter sp.
TTTCTCCTGCAAAATACCAATTTGCGGACCCATGAAGTTTTAATATTAACGGCAGTTCAATATTTTCAAATAATAAATCATCACCTAATTGTCCTCCATCATTATATTTTCTTTCACCTATCCACGCAATAGGATAATCATAGAACAAACTATAAAATTGAAGCTTCAAGTATTTTAAATTTTCATTTTCTGATTCATCATTTGTCTTACTTAACTCTATAAAACTATCGCCTATAATCTCTTCAATTAATAAATCATAGTTTAATGTTATAATATTTTTTAAATTATTTTTCTTTAATAAGTATTTTCCAAATTTATAAACATATTCCTTGAAATAATTTTTTTCTTTTCTTATTTTAATAAAATATTTTTGAATTATATTTAAAATTCTATTATATAGAGCCCTATCACTAAAATAATCTTCTCTTTTCCATGGAAAATCTGTCGAAAGATACGTTAATAGATGTTCAATATTTCCTTTTATAAATCCAGGAATCTCTTTTTTATAATGTTCACTTATTGTGTCGTGTCTTTTTATTATCACATATTCCACATATTTTGATAGTTCCTTCATCAGTGGATAAGTTCCATCGACATCCCTTGAAAAACCTGCTCCGAGAAAAAAAACCTGTTTTTTAGTATCACTCATTGAATAATCCTTTCAATGCCCCATCCAGTTCTGCTTCAATTGCCTGAATCTCAACCATGATGTCTGCGGATGGTCTCGGCGGTTGATACCGGTAGAAGTACCGGGTGAATGGAATCTCATAGCCGACCTTGGATTTCTTTTCATCTATCCAAGCATCGGGAGCAAACGGTTTCACTTCCCGGTCGAAGTAGCTGTTGATGTCGTCGGTCAATGGCACATTCTCGGTGTCCCGCAGCTTGCTGTCGGGCTGCGGCTTGCCTTTCTTCAACACAGGTTTGCCTTCTTCAAGCAGTGGGCGCTCGACTGTGATTTTGGTATAGCCGAAGTCTTCATTCCGGAAAATCTTGCTGATGGCGTTCTCGGTGAAGCTGCCATAAACCTGGGTGATGGTTTCAATCGCACTTTCGGGAATGTCGTTGCGTTTGTTGCCCAATGACTTGCGCCGTTTTTCAAAAAGTTGGTTCGCGTTGATCAGCTGCACCTTTCCTGCCCGTTTCGTACCGGCTTTCTTGTTGGACAAGACCCAGATATAGGTCGCGATGCCGGTGTTGTAGAAGATGTCGTTCGGCAGTGCGATAATGGCTTCCAGCAGGTCATTTTCCAGGATGTATTTCCTGATTTCAGAAGGTCCACTGCCTGCATCGCCCGTGAACAGCGGGGAACCGTTATGGATGATGGCAACCCGGCTGCCACCTTCCTCAATGGGTTTCATTTTGGCGATGGCTGTCTGCAGGAACAGCATCTGGCTGTCGCTTGAAGCAGGAAGACCTGCGCCAAAACGCCCACCTGTGCCCAATTTGGCTTCCCGTTCAACTGCGGTTTTCTCGTTCTTCCATTCCCTGCCGAATGGGGGATTGGAAAGGATATAGTCGAACCGCTGGTCAGCGAACCGGTCATCAGACAGGGTGTTGCCGTTGCGGATGACAGCTTCATTGCCTTTGATCAGCATGTCCGCCTGACAGATGGCATAGGTCTTGTCGTTGAGTTCCTGACCGAATGACAGCAGTTTTGCCGAAGCATTCAGGCTGTGCAGGTGTTCTTCGGCGACACTGAGCATCCCGCCGGTGCCACAGGCAGGGGCATAGAGCGAACGGACAATATCCGTGCCAGACAATGCCTCACTGTCGTCATTGAACAGGATGTTGACCATCAGCTGGATGACTTCACGGGGCGTGTAGTGCTGTCCGGCATCCTCGTTGTGCGATTCTGAGAACCGCCTGATGATTTCCTCGAAGATGTAGCCCATCTCAAGGTTCGAAATGGTATCGGGATGCAGGTTGGCGCGGGGTGAGGTGAATTCCTTCAGCACGATGTAAAGGATATCTTTGGCTGCCATCTGCGC
>CALGGD010000350.1 GCA_937916185.1 uncultured Oxalobacter sp.
ATTGGTTGCCGGATGGGTCGCTTTCCGCATCCATATCGATAAATGGCAGAAATGGTCATGGTGGTTCTTTGTCTTTGCGATGGTCCTGCTGGTGCTGGTGCTGGTGCCGGGTATCGGCAAGGGTGTCAATGGCGCCCACCGCTGGATTTCCCTGAAAGTGTTCAATATCCAGCCTTCTGAAATCATGAAACTGGCGATGGTGCTGTTCGTGGCGAATTTCACCGTCAGGAACCAGCAGTACATGCACCGTCTGACCAAAGGTTTTTTCCCGGTCGCCTTCTTCTTGGGGATTGTCGGCATCCTGCTGATGATGGAGCCGGACATGGGGGCATTGGGTGTCGTTGTCTGCATTGCGATGGGCATCCTGTTCCTTGGCGGCTTCAACCGGGTCTGGTTTGCTGGCATGGCAGGCCTGCTGGTTTCCCTGTTCACCATGATGATTGTCTTCTCCCCATGGCGCCGGGCGCGTTTCTTCGCCTATCTGGATCCCTGGGATGAAGTCAACGCCTTGGGCAAAGGGTATCAGCTGTCCCATTCATTGATTGCGTTCGGCAGGGGTGGTTTCACGGGAGTCGGCCTGGGTGGCAGTGTCGAGAAACTGCATTACCTGCCGGAAGCCCATACCGACTTCATCATGGCGGTCGTCGGTGAGGAGCTGGGGCTGGTCGGCGTGCTGGTCGTCATCTGCATGTTCTACTGGATTGTCAAACGTGCGTTCAAGATCGGCAGGCAGTGCATTTCGATGAACCGGATGTATTCCGGACTGGTTGCGCAGGGCATCGGTATCTGGATCGGTGTCCAGACATTCATCAACATGGGTGTGAACCTGGGGCTGCTGCCGACCAAGGGGCTGCCCCTGCCGCTGATGAGTTATGGGGGGTCAGGCATCGTGCTGAACTGTGTGGCGCTGGCGATCCTGCTCCGGATTGATTATGAGAACCGGAAGATCCTGCGCGGAGGCAAGTGCTGAATGGCAGCCAGGAAACTGATCATCATGGCGGCTGGCACGGGAGGGCATATCTTTCCGGGACTGGCGATTGCCGCAACCATGCAGAAAGAAGGCTGGGAAGTCTCCTGGCTGGGAACAGACCATGGCATGGAAGGCAGGATTGTGCCTGAACATGGCCTGGAACTGGATACCATCAACTTTGCAGGTCTGCGCGGCAAGGGTATCGGCCATATGATTGGAGGCGGTTTCAAGCTGATCGGCGGGTTCCTGTCCTGCCTCGGCATCATGGGACGCCGTAAACCGGACCTGGTGGTCGGGATGGGAGGCTATGTCACCGTGCCAGGCGGCATGGCGGCAAAAATGAAAGGGATACCCGTCGTTGTGGTCAATGCCGATGCGGCACTGCTGCTGTCGAACAGGGCATTGGCTTCCTCGGCGAAATATGTCCTGTTCGGTTTTCCGGGCGATTATGGGGAACTCGCCGCCAAGGCCGTCTGTACGGGCAACCCTGTCCGGGATGCCATCAAGGCGGTTCCTGTCCCAGCCCAACGCTATCCGCAACGGACCGGCAGGCTGAGAATCCTGCTGGTCGGCGGCAGTCTGGGCGCACAGGCGCTCAATGAGAACATGCCGGCGGCGTTGGCATTGCTGCCGGTGGAAAAACGGCCGGAAGTCATCCACCAGACAGGCCGGCAGCACATCGCTGTGACAAAAGGACTGTATGGAAAGGCCGGTGTTGAGGCGCATGTGGTCGATTTCATCGACAATATGCATGAACGCTATGCCGAAGCGGATCTGGTCATCTGCCGTGCGGGGGCGATCACGGTTTCTGAATTGACCGTGGCAGGGGTTGCCAGCATCCTGGTGCCTTTCATCGCCTCCAGCACATCGCACCAGCGTGACAATGCGGTTTTCATGGACAGGGAAGGGGCGGCGGTCCATCTGCCCCAGAAAGACATGACGCCGGAAAAGCTGGCAGGGCTGATTGCCGGCATGACCCGTCAGAAATGCTATGAGATGGCGGAGAAGGCCTATGCGTTGGGAAGGCGGGATGCCAATGAGAAAATCGCTGAGATTCTGAAAAAGGTTGCAGGCGGGAATTGAGAGATGAAGCATAAGGTTAGGAAAATCCATTTTATCGGTATCGGCGGCAGTGGGATGAGCGGCATTGCAGAAGTGCTGCTGAACCTCGGCTATACAATCACAGGGTCCGACCTGTCCAGCAATGTCGCCACCCGCCATCTGGCGGCATTGGGTGCCACCATCATGCGGGGGCACAAGGCGGAGAACATCGAGGGGGCGGATGCGATTGTCGTGTCCAGCGCAATCAAGGAAGACAATCCGGAAGTCTTGGCGGGGCGTAAGAAAAACATCCCGATTGTGCCGCGCGCCGTCATGCTGGCGGAACTGATGCGCCTGAAAAAAGGGATTGCCATTGCAGGCACCCATGGTAAAACCACCACCACCAGCCTGGTGGCAAGCGTCCTGGCGGAAGGCGGCATGGATCCGACCTTTGTCATCGGCGGCAGGTTGAACAGCGCCGGTGCCAATGCGGGCCTGGGAACCGGTGAATACATCGTGGCGGAAGCGGACGAATCCGATGCGTCTTTCCTGAACCTGACCCCCGTCATTGAGGTCATCACCAATATTGATGCTGACCATATGGATACTTACGGCCATGATTTTGCACGGCTGAAACAGGCGTTCATCTCCTTCACGCAGAGCCTGCCTTTCTATGGCAGGGCGATGCTCTGTATCGATGACCGGAATGTCCGTGAGATCCTGCCGCTGGTTTCCAAACCGGTGACCACCTACGGTTTCCATGAAGACGCGGATGTCCGGGCGGTCGATGCACGGGCGGAAGGGACCATGATGGTCTTCACCGCCCTGCAGAAAGGGCATGACCCCCTGCCGGTCCGGCTGAACCAGCCAGGGATGCACAATGTCCAGAATGCCTGTGCGGTGATTGCGATTGCCCGTGAGCTGGGTGTTGAGGATGCCGCCATCCAGCGGGCGATGGAGAAATTCACCGGTGTCAACCGCCGTTTCACCCGTCTTGGCAGGGTCAGGCTGCCGAAGAGTGACGGCACGGTTGCTGAGATTGACCTGATTGATGATTATGGCCATCACCCGGCGGAAATGACAGCGACCATCGCTGCGGCGAGGGGGGCGTATCCAGGCAG
>CALGGD010000351.1 GCA_937916185.1 uncultured Oxalobacter sp.
TCCCTGGGAATCCCCGTTGTTCCAGGTTCCGATGGTGCCGTTGACCTGAAAACAGCCCGGGCGCTTATCAAGGAAATCGGATTGCCGATCATGCTGAAGGCCGAAGGCGGCGGCGGCGGCCGCGGCATCTTTGCCATCTTCAATGAGGCAGAACTCGATGATGCCTTCTTCAAGGCATCCACCATGGCACAGGCCTCCTTTGGCAATCCACGCCTGTTCGTCGAGAAATTCCTGGCAGATGTCCACCATATCGAAATCCAGGTGCTGGCTGACCGTTATGGCAATGTCTTTGCCTTCGATGAACGCGACTGTACTGTCCAGCGCAACAACCAGAAACTGATTGAAATCACGCCATCCCCATGGAAAGGCGTCACCCCTCAGCTGCGTGAACAGCTGAAAGACTACGCCCGCCGCCTGGTCGCTGCAACCGGCTATTACTCGCTGGCAACCGTCGAATTCCTGGTCCTGCCAGACAGCACGGCCTACATGATTGAAGTCAACACCCGTCTGCAGGTCGAACACGGCATCACAGAAAGCCGTTATGGCATCGACCTTGTTGAAGAACAGATTGCAGTCGCATTCGGCTCTGAACTGCGTTACAAGGAAGATACCCTGAAACCCGCTTTTGCGGCATTGCAGGTCCGTATCAACCTGGAAAACCCACAGGAAAACTTTGCACCGAACTCCGGTCAGATCACCCGTTATGTCTCGCCTGGCGGCCCTGGTGTCCGTCTTGATTCCAATATCAGTGCAGGTTATGAATTCCCGGCGAACTATGACTCGGCAGGCGCCTTGCTGATCGCCTATGCCAACGACTGGGAAAAATCCCTTGGCATCATGGACCGTGCCCTTGGGGAATACATCATCGGCGGTGTCCACACAACCATCCCATTCTACCGTCAGGTCATCAAAGCCCCTCAGTTCCGGACCGGTGACATCACCACCCATTTTGTCCAGGATCATCCTGAACTTTTCCAATATGAAGACCTGGCGCCTGAAGAAGAGCGGCTG
>CALGGD010000352.1 GCA_937916185.1 uncultured Oxalobacter sp.
TGACTGCTGCATCAATCTGGGCAGTCAGTTTTCCTGCCTGGGTCTTGACAAGGATATCGCCATCTTCGGTACCAAATGCCCAGAAGGCATCAAATGCATTCGCTTCGTTCTGAAGGTCGACTGTACCGCCGCTGAAGGTCGAGACTTTCCCTGCCTTGATGATGCCCTCATCCTTTTCAGAAATACCGCCTTTTTCCGCTTCTGCAATGACTTCACCATCGACTGTAAGGGCTGTTGCGATTTCGACAGACCCGTTTTCCGAAACCAGGCGGATTTCGTTTCCACCCTGTTTATTGTTCAACTTTGACGTTATCTCATTTGACAGCTTCAAATCGCCATCTGTCTGCAGGAAGATATTACCGCCCGTAGAGAATCCACTTATATCAGTGTTGAATGTATGAAGTTCATTGATATCAAGACCGCCGCCGGCAGACTGATTGATGACGGAGACATTGCCATGGATTTCAGGATTAAGCGCTACTTTCAGGTCTTTACCATCAAGCGTGCCATGTGCTTTGAGTTTGACGTCACCGACAAGGACACTGATTCCACCTTCGTCAGAACTAAGGGCAGAGAAGGTTCCAATCCGGTTGCCCTCATCCTGCAGCTCAACACCAGAAGCACTGATGACATTGACTGTATCTGCCGAAACAGCACTGTCAGACCCACTTTGTCTGATGGCTGCGCCATGGTTATTGTCAGCACGCAGTGCGGTCAGATTGAGTTCAGAACCGACAGTCAGTGGCGCATCGATATTGATATCCTGACCAGCAATGGCAGTAAGGTTGCCCTTCGTCGCAACGCCACCGTCAAAGAAAGTAATGTCACTGCGGGAAGTCACATCCACATCAGAAGCAGCCACAACCGGCATCGTCCCTTCCAGCGTCACATCACCATACGCTTTGAGCGCAATCTGCCCTTTTGCTGTATCAGAAGCATTTGCCACAGCTCCCGTTACCAGCCGTAATGCACCTTCGCCTTTTTCCAGGGTTTCCAGCAGGTCTCCTGGAGGGATGCTGCTGCCATACAGATTCTCAATGTCAATGTCGCCATTGACGGATGAGTCAAACGCAACGCTCAAATCTGGGCTGTATGCCTTGAGTTCGACATTGCCATTGATACTGCTTGGTGCCTTTGCACCTTGGCGGATGACACCACTTGCGGTATAGGCTGTGATGGGTTCCCGTCTGCCTGTATCCGAAACCCTATAACCAGACAGGCGGTTGTCTGGATCGTTCAGCGTCACACCTGCACCAGAAACTGTCTTAAGTGCCCCTGCGGTGAAGCCGGTTATATATTCAGCCTTTTCATCGACCGTCTGGGTGATGCTGCCCATCGTTGACATCAAGGTCAGCATACTGCCGTCTTGCGTATAACCGCCACCATCGATAGCACCGACCTTGATGGCCTTGCTCCCAAGCGTCAGGTCTTCAAAAGCGGAAAGCGTGACATCACTGCCTGCTGTCAAAGTGCCTTGCTGGTTCAACTTGCCTTCGCTGGATGCTGTAAATCCTTCCTTGGTCTTGATGACCCCCAACAACATCGTATCGCTGACCGCTTCCTCATTGACAACGCCATGGATATTGGCAGACTTCGCCGTGATGTCAATCGCCTTGCCTTTATTCAGGATACGTACCGCCTGACCTTCTTTGCCGATAACCCCCTCTTCTTCGTCAACATCCAGGTTCAGACCACCGCCTGCATTGATGTAGCCCAAGCCATCATACGCATCAGCCATGACAATACCGGGTTTCGATACCAGATTGACCGAATCCCCTGAGTAAACTGATACCAACTGCAACTCGTTCCCACTCATATTCCCGATGAAGATATTGCCATCAGCCCGGGCAGTCAGATGGCCATCCAGGAACACTGCAAAATTCCGGTCTTCGCTGCCGATGGAACCCGTCCCCCCTTCAACAACCAGGTTACGGGCAATGACATTGGCAAACTGGTCATTCTCCAATGCATTGGTCACACCAGCCTTACCCAAAAGCCTGACGTCAGCCTGGTCAGCTGTCACCTGATGGATATTGAGCTCAGGATAATTCGCTGTGTCGTCTTTTTTACGGACAGCCAGGTAAACATCGCCTTCATGATCCGCATCCGATGCAGTTCGTACAGTGACCTTCCCGGTAGAATAAATTCCAAGCGGTGACTTGCCACCAATGATGAAGCTGTCTATCTCAGGATTGCCATCGCGGTAGAAGGCAATGACCGGGTTGCCATCTGCATCACGGACAACCTTGCCTTCTGTATCCGTCTGATAGACCGGGACACGGCTCATCCGTCTATTGCCGTCTTCATCCTTGGCATAGACAACATCGACATCGGCCGCATCCGCATTGGCAAGCTGTTTCAGGTAATCGACATAGGTTCTGCCGGTCTCTGGATCCTTGTAACCCGGTGTCAGCATCTCAACAGAAATGGTTTCCTTGATGTCTTTGTCAATACCGACACCCTTGCCTTTCAGGACGACGTCCTTGCCTGAGACATTGGCATTTTTCAGTTCTTGGTCCGTTGAACCGGTAGACTTGTTGACGATGCTGTTGCGGACTGCATAGAGCATCTGCTCCTTCGTCCATTCATAGGTCGGATGGTCACGCTTCTCAACCAGGGCAAGATAATCCTTGTCCTGTGCAAGGTAGGCGTCAAGGGTACTGTACCCTGCGAATTTCGCCGCATACTTGTCGTAACGGTCTTTGTGGTCAATATAGCCCTTGGCATCGGCCAGATTGGTAAACTCGCTGAATTTTGCGGCATAAGTCCTGTATGCCTCGGAAGACATATCTTCAGGCGCTGTCGGGTTGGCTTCAAAATACGCCGCCAGTTCTGTATAGCGTGCTTCAGAATAACCCTTGACCTTGTCGGATTCGTAAACTGTTTTGAGTTCCTGGTATGTGTTATACGATTTCTGGATATCATCCCTGTAATCGGTGACTGCCTGGGCAAGCTGGCGGGTATAGGCATTTTCGCCTTCACCCTCAATCAATCCCAGGTCAATCCAACGCTTGATCCTGGCATCCGTATCCGCATTGACCTTCGTACCGCTGTAAGGCAGCGCATCAATGAAGGTACCATCAGAAGCTTCAAGGCTGATGCTGCCGTCTTCCGAGACAATCTTCCCGATGCGCATGTCACCGGCAGCCTGTTTCAGGTTGATGTCATCGTTCGCCTTGACATTGATGCTTGCAGAGAGCGGATCACCGCCAATGGCTGTCTGGCTGACCTGGATCCTTAACGGTTCAGCATCAGTTTCATCGATTGGATCACCAACACCGCCACCACTTTCAATGGTGATATGCTGTCCCTTGACACCAAAGGCATTGGCATCCTTATCCTGCGTAATGCTGCCGGTCGCTGTCAGGATCACATTCTTGTCACCATAGGAGCCCAGCGTCAGGGTATTCCCTGCACCTGCCGCCAGGATCCTGACCTGTACAGGTCCATCAACATCCATTGTGACAGCGCCCTCACGGCTGACAGCATTCAATTTCACCGCCTTGGCATCATCCAAGGCAACAATATTGATGTCCCGGATGGCTCCTTTTGACTGCAGGTCGGCATGGTTGCCCCAGAAGGATGTTCCTGCCTGCTGGATGATGGCACCATCAGACACACTGGCAGTGAACGTCGCGCCTGCCGAATTGTTCCTGACATTGCTGCTGAACGTCAGGTCTTTCACACTGGAAATGTTGATCGAGCCATCTGTCTTGCCCAAGAAACCGATTTCAATCGGTTTATCAGCAATCAGGCTGTTCGCATATGTCTGGGCAGTACCCGTTGTCTTCGTCCAGCGGCTGTAGTAGTGCTTGTTCAGGAAATGCCATTCTGTCCAACTGTCCACACTCGAACGCGACTCGTTCAAGACCTGGTTGTCTGCCGTCAGGATGTAAGCGGCCTCACCAGCCTTGCCGACCGACAGGTAGGATCCTTCAGGCAGAGGAGCCCCTTTGTAGGTCATGGAATCCTTGATATTGCTGGAATTCTTTTCCTCATTGCTGACGGTCGATTCATCCGTCTTGATGATTGACAGGAACTTCGTCTTGTCAGTCTGGTAAGTCGTCTTGGTCGTCGTCTGGGTACCATCTGTCCAGTTGTAGCGGACATTCTCCTGCGGCTTGTAGCTGTTGGAAGCGCCACTGACTGTGACATATTTAGCCTTGTCCTCATCATTTGCCTTCATCCAGTCATTGTACTTATCCAGGTCTTGGGTCGTGGTACTGTTCCTCGTATAGGTCGTACGGGTATTCTTCTGGGTGTCGGCGATTTCAATGACACCATCGATGTTGTTGTTCTGAACCTTGCCCATCTGCAAGGCTGCATTGGACTGGTTCTTGACACTGATGTCCGCCCCACCGTCCATCGCATAAATCTTGCCTTGGCCTGTGGACAGGATACGGCCTGACAGATAAACCTTGCCACCCGTTGTGTCGATGTCTTCGGCAACCAGACCGCCCGTTGACGGGTCATAGTAGACCTGGACGGTATACCCATAGGTGCCGTCTGCGCCCTTCTTGATGCCACCATCATTGACCTTGTACATCTGGTGGCCATTGACGATGGAACCACCGGTATGGTTCTGGCTCGCCTTGACCGCAGCATCAACCTGCGCCTGGGTGATTTCAGCAGAATAATTGCCAAAACCGCTCTGGATCAACCCGTTGATATTGATGGCGGATGCCGCCAGGTAAATACTGCCACCGGCAATCCTGCCGCCTGAATCGGCTTTCTCGAGCAGACTGTTGACTGTCGCCGCATCAGCTGTCCGCGTCTCATGCTGCGTACTGGCAGGCGAACGGTAAGTGGTTGTTGATTTCTTATTTGTCAGTTCAAGGGAAGCCAGGACAGCTTCAGGCGTATAGCCGATATTGACCATCCCATCGGTAAAGCCCTGGGAAATATCCCCTTTGGCTTTCAAGACAATCTGCCTGCCATTGACACTGACCGGGTTTTCAGCAGTCCCGGAATCAATGATGATGCTGCCAGACTTGTTCTCAATCTCGACTGCACTCTTGGAACCTTGGATGGAACCCGCCACTTCAACCGTTGGCAATGCGGTATAGGTACCCGAGAGCGACCCTGTCTTGTTATCCTGATCCGGTGCCTTCACCTTGGTGGTATCGCCTTGGGTGTTCTCGTTGACAACCTTGATGCCACCGTCATCCTTGTTGCCACCTGTTGTAAATGGCTTGAAGTCCGCTTTGTATGCAGTGTTCTTGTTCAGTTCATTGATCTTGGCGATACCGGTTGCATCCTCCAAAACATGCTCATTGAAAACAATACCCCCATCATCGTTGCCCAACGTCATCTTATTGAGTTTCAGGTAGGCATTCGATGTGTTGTCAACGGTGATTGCCGGTTTGCCATTCGCCTTGAGCCCACCACTGCCATAAAGGTTGTCCGAATTGACGGTGATGCTGCCACCACTGGCGACCAGTTCATCCGGCATTTCGACATAGGCGACCTGATAACCACCCGCGACAGGAAGCCCGTATTCCTTACCCGTTTTTTCATCCTTGGCTGTCGTCCACAGGCCAAGTTTCTTCATCTGTTCTTCCAGGACTGTCTTTTCCTGCAGGTATCCCATATAGGCGGTCATCTGATCCTGCCCGACAGCCTTGCCTTCATAGGCCTCCAGCAGTTCATTCAGCTTGTACCACTGTGCTGCCAGGCTGTTGGCATAATCCATCGTCCCAGCCTTGACCTGCATGCCGATGTCCTTCATCGCTTCATGGCCTTCATCAACCTTGATGCTGTCTTCAACGATGGAACCATCCGTTTTGAAGGTTGCAGAAAAGCCTTTGCCCTCCGCATCCTTGAGGCTGACCTGGTAACTGCCAGCATCCTGCCGGCCATCAATCGTCATGCCTTCTGGCACGGCCAAACCGGTGACAGCAAGCTGCAGCCGGCTGTTGATACCGGCCTGCAGGAGCCCCCCTGCATCAACCCTGACAAAGTTGTCCTTCTTACTGTTGTATTCCGATTTGCCTTCCGCCTGTGACAGGAAGGTCTTGTCCGAACTGGTACTGGTATACAAACATGCTGTACGCGATTCGATATACCCATCTTCCGGGCCGCTTTCAGCAATCAGGTTGATGTTCCTGACCGCCTTGCCGGTTGCGTTCTGACCGATGATGACCTGGTTGTTGCTCGTGATGTCAGCTTTTGGATTCGTTGACCAGGCGATTGGAACGACAGAATTGTTATAGGTTTCCGATACCGTTTCATGCGTAAGGCTTGACAGCTCACCATCAAGCCCCGCCCCGGCATAGAGGTTGATGTCACGTTTACTGTCAATCGTCCCTTCGACCGTAATCTTATCGGTACGGTTTGTCGTATTGAATGCACGGGAATTCGGTGCTACGCCAATAAACCCTGCAACATAGACATCGGCATCCACCCGTTCAAACAGGTCTTCATGTGCAGAAAGCGTAATGCCGCCATCATCATAAGTACCGGTATTCTTAAGCAGTGCCCCCTCTCCAAGACCGATGAGGTTGCTGTATGTATGTGTGGTATAAGCACGGGCTGTCCCACCTTCAAACAAACCACCCGCAACACCCTTGACGGTATTGTTCATATGCGTCTCGGTATCCGCTTCATAGGTCTGCTGGCCGCTTGTCAGGATCTGGACATTCTTGCCGATGTTGAGTTCAGTGCTCTTTTCGACTGTATCGTCAGCTGTCGTGATACCACCTGCCACCAGCCCACCCACAACGCCATGGACCCGGTTCGCATATTTGCCGGTCTGGTTGGTGTAAACCTGGTTCCCGGAATAGATGTCAACGGTATCCGCTGTGATCTTCGTATCCTGGGCAATATCAACCTTGGTCTTGCCCTTCATTGTCGCTTCAGATTCGACCCAGGTCACATCAATGGCACCACCATGGCCTGAGAAGGCTTCCGATTCGAGCTGGTCATGCTGCGAAGCAGACACGTTGAATGCGTCCGCCTTCCACTCACCGCCAACAGTTACCGTCGCATCGTTGTCAAACTTGCTGACTGCCTTGGATGCAACGCCAAGACCTATCAGTGCCCCGCCGTTGCCACTCGCATAATTGTCCGTATAGTCACTTCCCTTTGCGACAATATCCGCAGACTTGACAGCACCACCACCCACGGTTGCCTGCACCTTGTCCTTGGAAGTCGCATGCGCCTGTGCCGCCCCGTTCGGACTGAAATCCAGGAGATGGATGTCCATCATCCAGGTCTTGTTGGCGTGCGTAATGTCATTCGCTGCATTGACGGTCAGTTCTGTCTGGGCATTGCCTTCTTCATCTGTCTTGTAATCCTGGCCACCCAATATGACTTTGGATGTGGTCTGGGTTTCTGTCAGTCCTTTGTCCGGCGCAAAATCAATACCACCCGTACTGACACTGGCAATCTTGCCAGAAACAGTCGTCCTGCCTTGGTCACCGATATGGGATTTGAAAGAGAGCCTGTCAACATTGAAAGCATTGCCAGCGGCGACATCGACAACGGCAGAGGACTCTGCCTTGGCTGTACCGCCAGAATAGAACCCACCGGCAATCGTAAACCCATGGTTGTCAATGTCATACTCAAGCGAAGGCGCATTCATCGCCGAGAAATCGGCCTGCGGCGCATCAACCGTCAGCTTGTCACCCTTGACAGAAACACCGACAGTACTCTTGTCAGTTGCCTTTGCCTGGTTTGTTGCTGCCCCTACCCCTGAGACAGCACCACCGATAGAATACGCCTTGGCTGCATCGGCTTTCTGTGCATCCACCGTCAAGACCTTGCTTGCCTTGATGGTCTTCGCTTGGTCGTACTGCAGGTCAACCGCCATCGCACTTTGGTCGGTGACATCCGAGTTCACGACATTGACCCCAACAATGCCAGCAGAGATAGCCGTCACATAAGACTGCTTGTCCGTCATATCGGCAGCGGAAAGCGTCACCGTTTCACCCGTCATGCCGGTATTCTTCAGCGCAATACCAGACGTTCCCTTCGATTCAATCTCTGCAGTGGCGGGTGTGACCGCAATCCCAAGACCAACATTACCAACACCAGTCAGCGCATAAAGGCCGGCATGGCTGTCACTGACTTCTTCTTCTGTCTTGCCGGCTTTGATGGCTGCTGCATACCCATCGACATGTTTCTTGTTGTCACCCACCAAGGACTGCACCATGATGTCCTTGCCACTGACATCAGAACTTTCCAGCGTCACGTCGGTCTTATGGTGGACATCAATGCCAGAGACCGTCGTTACAACCGATACGGCTCCCAAACCGCCACCACCTGCCCGTGAATTGACGCGGTTCCTTTCAACAGCAGAGACATTGACAGAACCTGCCTTTTCATCAGACTTCAATGTGGACTTCGACACGATGGTGTGCACGCCCGTCATGTCGGTGATTTCACCGGTGCCGATCTTGTATCCAGTCCTTTCCCTGAGCTTTGCCTTGCCGTCATCATCCAACCCGACAAAGTATCCGGTCATGTCATCGTTTTTCTTGTTGGCATCCGCAATCTTGTCCAGGACATCCTTGTCGGTGATTTCCTTATTGATATGGGTATGCTGGACATTGACACCGACAGAGAGCGCCCCGACACTGACATTCGCCACTGTCTGCCGCAGGTCATGCCGTGCTTCCGCATCCACATTGACCGCTTTGCGGCCTTCTAATGTACTGTCAGTGACCTTCGTGTATACCTTGTCATGCACCGTATCATTGGTACTGTTGATGCCAATGCCGGCAAAAAGCGCACCGGCGATGTTGGCGCCATAATTTTCCGCATAGAGGTCTTCCTTGGCATCGACCGAAACGGTATCCGCCTTCAAGGTCGATTTATCGACAGAAGACCTGACCTCAGCATCGAAATCGTTGTCAGTGAACGTACCAGACCCGGCAGCACCTTTTCCAGCAACAGCCAATGCTGTGAAATAAGTACCGGTATCGACCGTATTGACCGCCCCGATATCAATGGTGGAGGCATTGCCGGAGGACGACGTATTATGGTCAGAAATGACTGAACCGGACACATCGGCATAGACCTTTGATGTCTGCTCAATCAACCCGATACCCGCACCCAGCGCACCGCCCAAGGCCGCAAACGAGACATTGTAGGTGCCGATATAGGCACGCGACAGGTTGTCCGCATTCACGGACACCTTATCTGTAAAGCCAACATCTGCATACTTGACCGATGCCTGGGTCGTCGTATCGATGGTGTCATTTAAAATATTGGCCGAAGCGCCTACACCTTTAATGACAACGCCGCCTGCAAGCCCGAGGTTGGAGAGTCCCTGTTTGGAAACAGCCTTCACATCCAGGTCATGCGCATTGACCTTTGCCTTGTGCGCTGCGTCTTTGCCTTCAAGTTTCGCGGTAACCGTCCGCTTCGCATTGTTGGTATTCTGTGTCGCCCCGACACTCACGTTGCTGGAGCCGGCAGCACCGACCTCGAATGCCCCGATATTCGTATAATCCGATGCTGTGATGGCAACATCCTGCTTTGCACCGACATCAGGCACAGCGGTATCCTCACCGACAGTCTTGACAGCATCCTTGTTGATGTCCGTCTGGGTGACTGACGCCTCGGTCTTGCCTGCGATGTAGTTCTCATTGAAGGTCAGCGCAACAGCCCCACCATTGCCCGAAGCCGCAACACCCGCTGTGACCAGGTCAGATGCGATTGCATGGGTGGCGGAACTGTCAACGACAACACCTGTTTTGGTGGTATCCTTGCGCGCCTTCTTGAGACGGGATGCATCAAACGTCTCAAGGCTCGCCTGGTGGGCGATGATGGCATCATCCTCAACCTTGCTCTTCAAGGCAACCGTTTTGCCGTTATTGCCTTTCGCTGTCAGAGTGCTGCCTGAGACATTGGAAACAGTATCCCCATCAATCTCATTGACGGCGACCGATGCCCCGATGGCGGCTGATGTCTCTCCCCCAGCTGTGAAGCTGACCGCACCGGCATAGTTGCCGATCAGCTCATCGCTCTTCGAGACAACGCCGATGTTGCCCTCACTGGTGAATCCTTGACCTCAGCCGTAGCGGAACTGTTGATGTAGTTGTAGCCGAATGAACCTGCCAGTGAGACTTTGCCAGCGCTGCCTGAAAAACCGACCGCAACGCCGACATCCTGTGAAACCGCATCAGAATTGACCTGCAGCTCATTGACGTTCATCTTTGAGCCGGAAACTGAAGCTGTTGTCGCATTGCCGATCTTGTTGATTGCCAGCCCGACACCGGCAGACACAATGGTATTGCTACCCAAAGATCCCGTTGCTGCCGCACCACCAGAACCAATGTAATTATCGGCTGTTGCCTTGACAGCGACTTCTGCAGTGCCGCTGCCAGTCTTCCTGCCGGCACTGTCGGCATCAATCCGGGTATCTGTAATGGCGGCGGTCGTCTTCTTGGCAATCACGCCGGCAGCGGCGGCTCCCTGCGCATTGACCTTCTGGTTGTCACCCATGCCGATACCAAGCCCAACACCAGCCGTCGTCAGTGTGGACGTATCCGATGCATGCACATCAATCGTTGGATTGGCATTGGCAGACTTCTTCGTTGTAATGTCAGCGCCCTTGATTTCAGCGCGCAGGATTTCTTTTTCCTTACCAGACTTGGCACTGGTGCCCCCGATTTCGCTGTAGGCGATGGCGGCACCAACCGCAGCAATCCCATTGTTCGACCAGGTCAGCTCACCCGCTCCTGTCCGCCGGGTGGAATTGTCTGTCGCATTGACATTGATCTTGCTGACATCAGAGAGTTTCGCGCCTTTCTCAGTTTCTTTGCCGGTCTTTTCATCTTTGGTTTTTTGGGTCTCGATGGCGGCTTCGGTGTTGTTGTCGCCGGTATTGATGGCAAAAGTCCCGTTCCAGGCACTGCTTTCCCTGGATATCTGACCACCAAAAGCAACTGCCGTGACATCCGACTTGTTCTGCGCATCAACAGCTACCGCCAAGTTGCCATTGCTGTCTTTCGCCTGGTAGGCACCCCCTTGGACCAATGCCGCTGTCTTGCTGTCAAAACTGTTGACGGCAAGTGCGAGACCAGCGGCAACGCCTTTGCCAAAACCGACTTCACCAGCAATGCCAACAATATTTGCCTGGTTGTTGGCAATGGCAGAGACCTGATTGGCATGGACCATGTCATTGGCAAACGTGACCGTGTTTTCTGTATCCAAGTCGTTCCAGGAGAAAGACCCGGCACCGTCGAACTTGTCGCCCGCAACAGAAACCCCTGCCGCAACGTCAACAATGGTTGTCTTGCTGTCCGCCTGTCCCAGGAGCTTGTTGGCTGTGATTGATGAACCGGTCACATCGACCTTCATCTTTTCCGTGAGGTCATTGACCGAGCCAGCCACGCTGCCACCGCCTGAACCCGACTTCACGACCCCAATGGCAACGTTCACAACCTTGCTGCCGCCCTTCACATCGCCAACAACTTCAGTACCTTTTTCGCCAAGGTAAGAGGTGCCTTCCGGATCAACACCCCGTTTCTTCAGGTATTCCTTGTAACTGCTTTCATTTGCCGTATCGTTGGCTTCGGCACTGACAGTACCGCTGCTGGTAACAGACGCATTACGGATGAAGGCCTGCGAATCATTGTCAACCATGCCGACAGCCAGTGCAATGGCGGCATCCTTGGCAGTGTCTTCGGTGCTGACCGCCCCCGCAACCGCCGCATTGACCTGAAGCGAAGATTTGACTGCCTGAACGGTGACATCCCCCATCTTGGTATAGATGCCGCCATAAATACCGCTTTGCAGACTATCCCTGATTTTGGTGACAGTTGCCGTACCACCTGCGCCAACCCCATCATCCCCACCAGACGTCCATGCAAAATCAATACCGCCAGCGACCTGGACATCCTGGTTGTATGCGGTATTGCTAAGTTTGGTCTGATTGCCTGTTACCGTATCATTGACCATCAATGCATGGATATCGGTCGATGAACGGTCGTAAGAGACAGAGAGCCCCGCAGATCCTTCAGTGCCGCCCGCCTGCCCTTTGGAAACAGCCAGGCCAACGCCCAATCCAACCTCAGCACCTTTCCGTTCTGCTTCGTTGGATACCGCCGCTGCTTCCGTGATGGCGGTGTTGCTGATGATGGAAGAGACATCACGGTCAAAAGAGTTGTAGCCCAACGCGATGCCGGCTGTATACTGTCTGGAACCACCTGCCGCAGCACCTGTGTGGGCATTGATTGCCGCACCACCTGCCCATGCTCCGGAAAAGAGCGAATCTTCCGCCTTGACTTTGACAGCACTGAGCTTGCCGCCATCCGGTGCCTTGATGGCGGTATTGTCCACCATTGCGGTTGTCTGTCCATCCCCTTTGTTGATGGCAAGGCTGCCTGCACCGGCGATATGCAGGTCCACATTATTGACACCCATTGCGGGACCAGCAGCCGCAGCTGCCCCTCCGCCTGCTGCTGCAGCTCCTCCCCCAAGCTTCTCCTTGATCTTGCCGCCGAGCTTCTTGTTTGCGTAATCAACCGGCAGGCTGATGGCATTTGGCAGGAAATCCGACATGAAGGATGATGCCTTGGACCGCTTCATGAAATTGTTGTACCTGTCATACATGCCATGACCATCGGCACTGTAGGATCCTTCGATGGCAATGCTGTTGATGGTGCCAGCTGTCTCAGCAGTAACGTTCAGTTCTTTTGCCTCAATCGAACCCTGTTTACCTGCCGCCGTCGCACTGCCCAGTGAGGTTGTCAGGTCTTCTGATGATATCTTTGCCTCAGCTTCCGTACCATCATAAGTCCTGGTGGTGATTTCCTTTGCCATATCGCGTGCAAGGTTCACCGCATTTGCCCGCTTGACTTCGACCTCAAGTTCCTTGTCCCCGCCCATCTTGCTGGCAAGGGTTTCCTTTTCCAGTTCCTTCCGTCTGGCTTCATAGATGACATCCAACCGCCGGTCAATTTCTGACTGCCTGTCGCCAGAGGCAATCACTTTGTTCTGGATATCCTTGTCAACTTCCTTGGTAACAGACTCCCTGCTTTCTTCACGGTACTCACCAGCCTGGGTCTGCACTGCTTTCTGCTCGTCTTCGCTTAACCAGCCACTCCCTGTTCTGCCCTCTTTCGCATTGTCCGCAACCACAGCGACCGAGTTGACATCAAAATCGATGATGTCCAAGCCAAAACCGACGGAAGCATAGGTGCCGTTTCCCCCCAATGCGACACCACCAGCAATACCCAGGAGCATTGTGTCGTTATTTGCCTTGACATCAACTTTCTCTGACCCCGTGAGCGTGGCTTCATCATCGATGGAAACCACACTGTTGCTGTCACCGCTCATGACATTGACCATGCCGGTGAATCCGAACTTCCCATCGGCTTTCCCAGAACCGTAGAGAATGCCGTACTGCTTCATCGTATTGTCGGATTCAATGGTGACGTTTTCACCGGAAACTTCAGTATCCTTACCCATCAGGACCAGGCTGTCCCCCGTGATGTCCTGGATAGCCAGGCTGAAACCGACACCACTCTTGCCGGATTCATTGGACTGCAGATACCTGCCACCGGAACCGGTGATGGCGACAGTCTGTGTCTTTGTCCCCGCATGGACAGTGGCATCATTCTCAGCCGTGATGGCAGCCTTTTCCGCCATGGCAACCGATGCTTCATTGTGCAGGATACCGATATTGATTGCACCAGCCACGTCCAGATTGCTGCTCTGGTCACCCTGCTTCGTGTTGGCGACCTCTGAGCGGGCGTAATAATTCGTGTAGGTCGATGGTTCCAGAAGGGCAAGGGTATCGTTCCATGTTTTCTTCAGCGTTGAATAAGTCGTACCGGCATCCCGGATGGAATCCATGAACGCATCCATCCGGGTGGATCCCATTTCCTCGATTTCCGTCAGTTTATCCGGTAGCTGTGTCGGGTCTTCGATGTTCTCCAATGCATCAATCTTGTCGCCGATTGCCGAAATACTGCTCAGGTCTTTCCCGGTTTTCTTTGCATTCTCCCAGACTTCTTTCCAAGCTTCAGCGACATTCTTTAATGCCTCCTTGACCGGGTTGTAATACATATTGGCATCAGCAGAGACCGTCACATCCTTGCCAATCAGCTTGGCGCTCTTCCCCATCTTGACCAATGCCGCATTGTTGACCTTGCTCCCGGTGGCACCAACCGCCACCATCACCTTCGTCTGCTGCTCATCTTCCTGGTTGTTGCCAACCCCTTCAGAAACGACATTGAGTCCATCTATATTGGTAAGAGCCTGGACATTGATGTCATTCTTCTTGCCAGCATCGATGACAACACCATCTGCAATCTCAACCTTGGTGGTATTGTCCTGGGTGGCAACCGCAACACTGGCACCCGCCTTCAGATAAGAGCCGATATTGGAGATGAAATTGGAAACAACATCACCGCCTGGTGCCGCCCCTCCTGGTCCATAACGCCAGTTGCTGAGCTTGTTCTGGACTGTCCCCAGCAAAGGATCAAGCCAGGAATCAACAATGCCAGGATTTTTCATCCATTCAGGCTTGAATTCTGCCTCATATTTGATGCCACCCAGTTCATTCGATACAGTAAGGGAGGAGGTCTTTGCATTGTCAGAAGTGTTTCCGGCAAAGATATTGATCCAAGGCGCAGGTTCCTCGCCTTCCTTCCTCTTACGTTCATCTGTTCCATTGGCGGTAATCGACCTGCCAATGGTGACGGTTGCATCTGTATCACTGTTGATGACCCCGATGGCGGTGGATGCAACCGATTTACTCGGCGCAGAAGATTCCACTTCCATCGAGACATCTTCAGAAACAGTGGCACTGATATCGACTGCGCCTTCCGCCGTGATTGCCTTCCCGCCGGAATGGAGGTTGACAGCAGCATCGGTATTGGTGTCAATGACCCCCACTGAAATATAGATAAGGTTTTCTTCTGGCGCATCCGGATCTTCCTTGACCTCGGTGGCAGACTTGGTTGTCACCTCTATGAATGTATCGGCAGAAGCCTTGATGCCCAAGTCACCACCAGACCCGATATCCCCATAGACATCGACCAATGCATTGTTGAGCTGATTCACGACACCGACAGATACGACTGGCAAGGCTTCTGAAATGGCCTCACCGGTTTTCTTGGCAGGTGTGACGGCATTGAGCTTGATTACCGTACTGTTGGCTGCTGAGATATCGGTGTCACCGCCACTCTTGATGGAGCCCGTCTTGCCGATTGTGATATGCGATGTATTGGTCTTGTCGGCGAAATCAGCCATCATGTTGATGCCTGCTGCCCCCAGGATCTTGCCGACAAGGTCGGTCTGATCCAGCACATTGAAAACACTGCCTTCCTTGAACGATGTCTTTGCTTCAGCACCAATCTCGACATTGCCATCGGTTTCAAGGGAGCCATCGACATTGATCAAGGCCTTACGCGTCGTTATTTTGTTGCCAATCCATGACGTACTGGGTATCAAGACATCATCCACATTGCTTTCCACCCCCGCTTTCAGGACGATGTCACCGGTCTCGTCATCTGTCGTAGCGGTCATTCCAATATCCGACAACCCTGCAAAACTGGCTGTATTGACCAAACTGGAAAAGTCGATTTCCCGGTCACTCAGGAGCTTTGCTCCCTGCGTGATGTCAATCTTGGAGGCGCGGAGCTTGATACCGCTGCGGGTGTTGATGGTACCTTCAATCTTGATATTCTGGTCATTGTCATAGGAGTACCAGTCACTCAAATCATTGACTTTCCCCTTTTCCATGACTGCATCGTGGAAATAGAGGTTGAAGTCGTTGGCGGAACCATCCCGCAGTTTCTTGAACAGGTCGGTGGAAGGCACAACCGCTGTGAACTGACCTGCATTGATGACACCGGACTTGCTGACCGCCATCCCTTCCGGGCTCAGGAAGTAGAGGTGACCGCCGATGCGGTTGCCCTTCAATGCATTGACGGTACCCTCGATGTTGATCCGTTTGTTGACAAGATTGACCAGGCTGTCCGCACTGAAAGTTCCGCCCTTTTTGTTGAAATGCAGGTTGGCGATGTCGCCTGCTGTCACGTTGAATTTGCCATACCGGCTGACACCGACAGACCCTGTTGCCTTGGAACTGTAGATGTCCTGCGCATACAGGTTATGGACCTTTTCAGAGACCGTAATCATGGACTTGCCGTTAAGCCCGGTGATTTCAGAAGCGTTCAAGGTCGATGGTGCCGCAATCAATCCTGCCGCCGTCAATCCCAACAGGAACGACCGGAAGAAGGGATTGTCCCTTACTGTGATCCGGACCTCGCTGCTGCTTTTCCCAGCGGTCTTCGTGATTTCCGATACCACGACATCACGATGGTAGGTCCTGCTGCGGATGACTCGGTATATGCGGTTCATGATACTTCTTCCTTGTTCAATGTCCACTTACAGCTTGACAGCGGACCGGTCTTTTTCCTGTTCTGTATGCTTCCTGCTGGCTTTCCTGGCTTTACCCACGGTCAGTAAGTCGCCGACAGCATGAAATGCAGTCTTGCCTTATCCTGCTCATCATCATTGATGGTCCGTTTCAGCGGCACTCCCATACCGATGTCAAGGTTCGCCCAGTTGTTCAGGTTGTACCTGAAACCGAAACCGGCACCAGCGAGCTGCTTGTCGCCATACGCGCTGTCTCCCCAGACGGATCCCGCATCCAAAAAGGCGTAGGCACTGAGCCCAGACAGGATGGAAGAGAGCGGATGGCTGTATTCGATACTCCCGGAGACACCGCTGTCGCCACTGATGAGGCTTTCTTCATACCCACGGACACTGCTGACACCACCAAGGTAGAATTTCTCCGATGACGACAGGTAGTTCGAGAAGCTCTGCTGGCCGGTGACACGCGCCTGGATCATCTGGCCTTCCCCAAATTTCCAGAAGAAAAGGCTGTCAAGGTTGTAGATGCTGTAATCCCTGGAATCACCTTCGATGTTTTTATAATGCCCAAGGTTGATGCCATGCCGGTGGTACAGGACGGTACTGTCGCCATAATGGGTGAAAGAGACGTAAGGCACGATTTTGTTGGTGATGTCGTCTATCCATTTCTGGCGGTTGCTGTATTTGACGAACAGCGAAGTGGTGGATTCCTGATGCTGGTATTCAAGCCCTGTCTCGATGCGGAGGTCTTCATCGACAATCAATGGATGGCGTAAAGCCGCACCGAACGATTTCGCATGTCCCTTGACACCGAGCCTGTCCATATCGCCATCGACGATCTCGGTGGAGTTCGCGCTGTAGTTGACATCCAGCCTTGTGCCCCAGGTGTTGATGGGCAGGCTGTAGCTGCCACCGAAGACATCACTGCCTTCGCTGTGCAGGTAATTGAGGTTGAGGTGGTCCCGGTGTCCGGTCAGGCTGCGGTTGTTATAGAGCAGGCCTCCACGCCAACGGCCGTTGTTCTCATAACCGGCGTTGTCAACATACAGGCTGATGGTCTGGTTCTTCTCGGGTTCAATGACCTCAATCTCGTAGTCCGTGGTTCCAGGTTCTTCCCCTGCTTTCATCATGATACGCATCTGGGCATCGTTGGATCCATTGAAGCGCCTGAGGTCTTTGTTGAGTTCCTGGATGTTGGCGACACCGTCCGCCTCAAGGCTGACCCTGTCACGGATGT
Organism: uncultured Oxalobacter sp.; assembly: GCA_937916185.1. Classification (GTDB taxonomy): domain Bacteria; phylum Pseudomonadota; class Gammaproteobacteria; order Burkholderiales; family Burkholderiaceae_D; genus Oxalobacter. The sequence continues at coordinate 17,573 of CALGGD010000352.1, forward strand.
AATCTTCACGGGTGTGTTCGTTGCCTTTGATGGTGACATGACCGGTCGTTCCTTCGATAAGCCTGATGGCGACCTTCCCTTCATGGATACGCTGTGGCGGCAGCACTGCACGGCAGGTGGCATAGCCCTTCTCTGCATAGAGCTTGTTGATGTCCTCAACGAGGGTATAGAGGTCTTCAAGGGTAGTCTTGCGGTTCAGGTAAGAAGCAGTCAGCTTGTCGAGTTCTTCCTGGGTCAGGACTTTGGAGGATGATGGCTCGAAATGGATGCTTTTCAGGTCGAAGGTCACTGCCTGGACTTCCCCTGTGAAAGGTTTATCGAGCGTTCCCTGGACTTTCGCCTTACGGCTTTCCTGGTCTTCCTGGATCTGGCGCAGGACACGTTCGCGTTCCATGTATTCCCTCGCCCGGTTGAGCTGGGCGCCCGGGTTGTTGTCAGCACGGTTGTAGGCAGCCGCAGCGGATGGCGGTGCGGCAAGGACCTGCTGCGGCAGGGCAAGGCAGGCGGCGGCACCAAACAGCAATGCGGCGGTCTTGGACAAGGAAAACGGTGGCGATGGTCTCTTTTTCATGGTGGTTGCCTCAGAATTGTCATAACCCCTACCGGAAGGGTTGCGAGCCCCTGTTCCCAGATTAAAAACCGCCGTGGACAAAGGCATTCCCCATACGATAGACAGGAATCTCCTAATATGACATTCTACCCCTTGTGTGTGTGTGTGGGGGGGGGGAGGCTAAACCTTCAGAATGTCTTTCTTTCTATATAAAATGTATTCAAAGGGGATTTTGCCGCTGTGCTTTTCGTGTTCAGCGGCATAAAAGACAGATTCATCTATTTCTGGAAAAAAACGGTCGCCGTCAAAATCTCCACAGACTTCGGTGGCATAAATTACATCCGCAGCCTTAATTCCTTCTTCATACACA
>CALGGD010000353.1 GCA_937916185.1 uncultured Oxalobacter sp.
AAGGCAAAAGTACCCAGTTCAACCGGCGAATCAATCAGCTCATCATAATTGGATGCCTGGTAAGTGCCGAACCCGTAACGTTCTGCAGCCAGTTCCGGCAGGGCGGTGATGACACGCCAGTTGTCATAACGTTCACCGAAAGGCCGCCTGATATCGATGACCAAGGGCTGGCTTTCATTGCCTTGGGCTTCAAGGAAGACACTGGAACCGTTGAAAAAGCCATGTGTCTGGTCCAGATGGGCCGTCCGCACAGAAAGGTCCCAGGCATAGACATCGTAACTGATGGTCAATTCACCCTTGCACGGCGCTGCCTGCCAATGGTTCTTGTCCAGTTTTGTCAAAACGACAGGGACACCATCGCAGAACGCTTCCATCTGGATGATGTTCCGTGAAAACTCTCGGATCATATAACTGCCGGGAATCCAGGTCGGCAGGCTGAAACGTTGTCCTTCAAGGGCAGGTTCCGCCACAGTCAGGTCAACATGGAACAGATGACCGTTCGGGTCAACCGGTTCAATGGCATATCGGATAAGCTGGGTCATCTTGGTTTTTTCCTGTTCAGTCAAGTGGCGGGGAAATCACCGGAGCATCGGGGCAAGCCATTTGGAGAGCGCTTCCTTGGAAACATTCCGGCGTGATGCCATGTCATCCACCTGATCCTCGCCAATCCTGCCGATGCTGAAGTATTTCGCATCAGGATGGGCGAAATAGAAACCCATGATGGAAGCTGTCGGCAGCATCGCATAATTCTCAGTCAGGCTCATACCGATCTTGTCGGCCTGCAGCAGTTTATAGATGTCGCCTTTCACCGTGTGTTCCGGACAGGTTGGGTAGCCCGGCGCTGGACGGATTCCCCTATAAGGCATCTTTAGAAGTTCCTGATGGTTGAATTTTTCATCCGGTGAGTAACCCCACAAATCCCGGCGGACAAGTTCATGCATATATTCGGATAAGGCTTCAACCAAACGGTCTGCAACCGCCTTCAGCATGATGCTGTTGTTGTGCTGCGGGTCTTTGGCATCCTTAGCCGTACT
>CALGGD010000354.1 GCA_937916185.1 uncultured Oxalobacter sp.
GTACCGTTCTCCACGCTCGGCTGGCCGGAAGACACCGTTGAATCCCGCCTGTTCCTGCCATCCTCCGTGCTGGTCACCGGGTTCGACATCATCTTCTTCTGGGTCGCCCGCATGATTGTCATGACCCTGCACTTCACCGGCAAGATTCCGTTCAAGATTGTCTATGTCCATGGGCTTGTCCGTGACGCACAGGGCCAGAAAATGTCCAAATCCAAGGGCAACACCCTGAACCCGATCGACCTGATCGATGGCATCGATGTCGAATCCCTGGTCAAAGGCCGCACCCAGAACCTGATGAACCCCAAGAAAGCCGAAGCCATCGCCAAGGCGACCCGCAAGGAATTTGCCAAAGGCATCCCATCCTTCGGTGCCGATGCACTGCGCTTCACCATGGCAAGCTATGCCTCCCTTGGGCGCAACATCAACTTCGACATGAACCGCTGCGAAGGCTACCGCAACTTCTGCAACAAACTGTGGAACGCCACCCGCTTCGTCCTCATGAACACCGAAGGCCAGGACTGCGGATTCGGGGACAACAAAGACATGGCATTCTCGCTGGCAGACCGCTGGATCCAGTCACTGTTCCAGCGCACCTCCGCAGAAACCGAAAAAGGCTATGCCGAATACCGCTTCGACAACATCGCCAACGCCATCTACCGCTACATCTGGGATGAATACTGCGACTGGTATGTCGAAATGGCGAAAGTCCAGATCCAGGAAGGCAACGAAGCCCAGCAGCGCGCCACCCGCTACACCCTGCTCAACGTCCTTGAGAAAATCCTGCGGCTGGCACACCCGATCATCCCATACATCACCGAAGAACTCTGGCAGATCGTTGCACCGATGGCAGGCATCTCCGGCGACACCATCATGCTCCAGCCCTACCCTGAAGCTGACCAGTCCCTGATCGATGAAGAAGCCGACCAGTGGATGGCGCAGTGCAAGGCGCTGGTTGACAGCACCCGCAACCTGCGTGGCGAAATGCAGCTCTCCCCGGCAAAACGGGTACCGCTGTACATCGAAGCCCCAGAAGCCGGCAACATCCCATCCTTCATCCCGCACCTGAAGGCATTGGGCAAACTGGAGGATGTCAACATCATGCCAGCCCTGCCGCAGTCGCCTGCCCCCGTCTCCATCGTCGGCACCCTCAAGCTCATGCTCAAGGTTGAAATCGATGTCGCGGCGGAAACCGAACGGCTGAACAAGGAAAAAGCCCGCATTGAGAACGAAATCCGGAAAATCAACGGCAAACTCGCCAACCAGAACTTCGTCTCAAAGGCACCTGAGAAAGTCGTCGCCCAGGAACGCACCCGTCTGCAGGACTACACCGCCACCCTGGAAAAACTCAACGACCAGCTGGCGAAACTCGCCGCCATGTGACCTGACGGGTACTGGCTCCCAAGAACGGCAGCTCCGGAAAGGGTTGCCGTTTTTTTTCAGATAAGCCGTATGCTGAGCTGTTTGCCTGTTGCTTCTGCATAGCGTTTCAGCATGGACAGGGATGGCAACCGTCCACAGGACAGGGCACCTTCCATCCTGGCGATGGCTGACTGTGTGGTTGACATTTTCCGGGCGACTTCTGCCTGGGTCATCCCAGCCGCCTTTCTGGCAGAGAGGATTTCATTGAGCAGGTCGAATTCCGGTTTCAGCCGGTCATACTCTGCCCTGACTTCTGGATCAGAAAGCAGCAGTTTTTCAAATTCATCATGAGACAATGGCTTTACCATTTTTGACTTCCTTCATTCTTTTTATAGCGATGTCTTTTTCTTTCTGAGGCGTTTTCTGGGTTTTCTTGATAAAGGAATGCAGCATGACTATGTCATTGCCCACTGCATAGCAGAAAAACACCCGTCCGATTCCTTCCGCCCCCTTCAGCCTGAGTTCAAAAAGCCCGTCACCGAAAGATGCTGTGTACTGGCGTCCAATATTGGCACCATGTTCCTTCATGACGTTGGCACACAGCAGGTACTTGGCCCTCAATGTCTTGGGCAATGCCAAGATATCTTCTTGGACTTTTCCGCTGTAATACTTGATTTCATATTTCATGATTTTAATTATAGCAATTATGCTATATATTACAATACACGGTAAAAACTCAACGACCAGCTGGCAAAACCCGCCGCCATGTAACCCTGCAGGCTCCGGCTGACCAAACGGCAACCTTCAAAAAAGTTGCCGTTTTTTTCGGATATCCCAGGCATACAAAACAGCCATCAAATGATAAAATATTATCAGCTGATGCAGTATTTTCCTGTTAATTGATAATATGTTGATGATAAATGAACTCCGGCCACCCAAGGATGTCCGTCTGGATATCGCCAGACGGCTGAAAGCAGTCAGGCTCTCTTACAACATGACCCAGGAAGAACTTTCCAGACGGTCTGGCGTACCACTTGCAACCCTGCGGCGGTTTGAGCGTGAAGGCGAAATCTCCATGAAATGGTTCGTCAACCTGATGCTTGCCCTCCGCCGAGGCAAAGACCTTGATGCGCTCTGCCATATCGAGCCCCAGATTGACCTTTATGCAAAAGAACCGCCTGTCCGTTACCGGGCGAGCAAAAAACGCCATCAAAGCCTGTGAAATTTTGGCGCAATATCCATCACATGCAAAAACACTTGATGTCCATGTACCAGCGGCAATACAGGCAAACATCAGGGCTTACTGCTGAATGCATGGCAACCATGCAGGTTTCTTGCAACGTACTGCACAGATTTTCTGATATGTACGACATGATTCTACTGGCATGTACTGTACAGATTTACTAAAAACGATGAAGTAAGCTTCATAATCCATCAGCCGTCATCAATCTCATAACCATGGCAGCAACGCGAAAGGCACTGCCTTTGGGATGCCTTGACTGTCTTACAACTGTCTAAAAACTTGCTAATCAACTCGCTAAAACTCAATAATCAGCAAGCAACTAGATAATTTAGGGAAATAACTCACTAATTAACTCAACAAAAGCTCTCTAATTAGTGAGTTACTTGCTAATTTCATGCTAAACTTACTAAAAATTAACTTCTAAAGAATATTCTTGGAGCAAAACCATGGATTTCACAAACATTCAAGACGCTATCGAGCATATGCGGACAATCGGCAACGATACCCAGACCTATGAAGTGAAATCATCAGCAAGAAAACTGCCGAACGATATTATTGAAACATTGTCTGCTTTCTCAAATGGGAAAGGCGGCATCATTATCCTTGGCCTTGCCGAAACCGATGGCTTTCTCCCAGCAAAAGACTTCAATGCGCACGCCATGCGGGATGCCTTGTCAGAAGCCTGCTCAAAACTTACTCCAATTGTCCGTCCAGATATTGAAATCATGCCTTTTGAGGGCACCGAAATCCTTGTTGCGGAAATCCCTGCCATCCCTATCACCGACCGCCCCTGTTACATTACTGCAAGAGGTCTCTATAACGGTTCATTCATCAGAACCGGAGACGGTGACAGGAAGCTGACCCATTACGAAATCAACCGCATGATTGAAGAACACCGTCAGCCTCAATGGGATGCCCAGCCTGTACCTGACGCTTCTATCGAAGACTTGGATTCCGTCTTGGTTGAACAATTCATCCTGCGTCAGAAACAACTCCATCCAAGGATTTTCAGCAATCTCAGTGAAGAAAATGTCCTTCAGAACATGCGGGTGATTGCGAAAGATGGCGATATCTACCGCCCGACGATGGCAGGACTGCTGGCACTGGGCACCTATCCCCAGAAATACTTTCCAAGACTGGTCGCCACCTTTGCCACCTATCCAGATATCCAGGCAAGGAAACTTTCCAAAAACAAAGAACTCCGTTTCACTGACAACCAGACCATGGTTGGCGCCATTCCCTATATTGTTCAAGACATTGTCGATGCCGTCCGCAGGAATATGCGTACAGGCGCTGTCATTGAAGGCGCTTTCCGGAAAGACCTGCCAGATTATCCAATCGCCGCTGTCCGAGAAGCCATTGTCAATGCCTTGCAGCACCGGGACTATTCTGAAGAAGGTCAAGCTTCCCCTGTGCACGTCGCCATGTATCCGAACCGTTTACAGATCACCAACCCTGGCGGACTTTACGGCAATGTCACCATTGAAACCCTAGGCAAAGGCGGCAACACTGCCACACGGAACCGGTTCCTGTCATCCATATTGGAAACCACCCCTCTCCCATCAGGCGGTTTTGTCGTTGAAAACCGGGGCAGCGGCATTCCAACCATCAAAGCTGAACTGGATGAAGCAGAAATGTTCCCCGCTGACATCCAATCAGCCCTGACTCATTTTTCAATCACCTTCCTGCAACGCAGGCGTACAACTTCCGAGACAAAAACCATTCCAGGAGAAGCACTTGAACAGGCGATACTTGATGCATTGAAACAGCGGTCATCCATTTCAACAGCTGAAATCATCGCTGCTTCCGGATTATCACGCGCCACCGTCAACAACCGGCTCAGGAAACTGGTTGAACAGGGGCGCATCGAGCCAACCCAACCGCCCAGAAGCCCGAAGCAACGTTACCGACTCAGAACCTCCTAGGCAACAACAGGACGGATACTTGAATTTGACGCATGATAACAGCACGATAATGAAAAAAGCCGACAGAAGTTGTCTTCTGCCGGCTTTTTTCAATTATCAGGAACCTCAATCAGGCAGCTTCAGCACTTCCTCCAGCGTATATCTCTGCTGGGATGCCAGGAACAGGTTCCACAGCAGCGAAGACTGCAACCGGTCGATATCGTCCAGCCGGTCAAGCAGCGAACTGTTTGACTGGTCCATCTCTGCCTGAAGCATCGCCTTCACTTCTTCCAGTTTCTTGATTGCCTTGATATAAACCTGGGCACTCACATCAAACTCCTTTCAATCAATCCAATATTTGCCTGCTGGCAAGATATTACCAGCTTGCCTTCCAGAAACAAAACCGCCCCTGGCAGGAATTGCCAGGGGCAACCTTGATTGCCGGTCTTCCGGCAAGGAAGAACACCTTAGGGCAACTCTGAGAAACCCAAGCGCCGGAGGGACATATCCTATAAACTAAAGGGAT
>CALGGD010000355.1 GCA_937916185.1 uncultured Oxalobacter sp.
GTAGAATCATAGCATGGAAGCAATCAACGACTTTTTTACCTTGCTCAGCTCGCTGTTCCTGATGTGTTTTTCAATCAGCTTGCCGAAAAGCTCAAGATGTTTTTTGTGACCGGGGGAATGCCTGAAGCTGTCCTGCGATGGGCGGTTCAGCAGGATGTGGCTGCTGTCCAGTCTGCGCTGTCTTCCATGCTTGAAGCATATGAGCGTGATTTTGGAAAACATCCCCAAGCAAGTGAGTTTGCGAAAATCTCCTTGATCTGGCATGCCGTTCCTTCACAGCTTGCCAAGGAGAACAAGAAATTCCTTTATCGGGTGGTGAAAGAAGGGGCGCGTGCCCGTGAGTATGAAGATGCACTCCAGTGGCTTGTGGATGCACAGTTGGTCAGCAAGGTTTACAGGAGCAGTGCGCCAAGGCTGCCGATTGCCGCATATGATGATTTGTCCGCGTTCAAGATTTACCTGGCAGATGTCGGCCTGCTCCGTCGGCTTTCCCTGCTTGCTCCATCTGCTTTCAGCGAGGGGGCAAGACTGTTTACGGAATTCAAGGGAGCCTTGTCAGAGAATTATGTGCTGCAGTCATTGAAAGCCCAGTTTGAGGTTCAGCCACGTTACTGGTCGCAGAACAACCCTCCGTATGAGGTGGACTTCTTGATCCAGCGTGAAAATGACATTATCCCTGTTGAGGTGAAGTCAGATGCCAACCTTTCGATGAAAAGCCTCCGGAAGTATCAGGAGAAGTTTCCAAGCCAGACACCTGTCCGTGTCAGGTTCTCGATGGACAATCTGAAACTGGATGGCAATCTGCTGAATATCCCGCTTTTCCTGGCAGACCATGCAGACAGGCTGATTGGACTGGCGTTGGCTCAGTTGGGGTATGGAAAAGGGTGAATCACATTATTCTTGATAAAAATGTGATTTTTTCCACGTTTTTATTTATAAAAGTGTGATTTTTGCGGTATGCCGTCTTCCCTTGTAGAATGGCGGCAGCCTGATTCAGGCATACGGCTGATAAAAAAAGGAGAGGTGTCCATGTGGATTATGCTGGCTGACGGGTTTCTTTCAATCATTAAAAAAGACTGCGCAGGGGATGAGCTGCTGGTGCAGGCAAGGCGGGCAGGCGATATCGAGCGTGTCTTTCCGCAGGCGGCTGTCCAGGAAACGCTGGACAACGATTACCGTTATCAGGCGGCTGTGAAGAAAGCAGCGG
>CALGGD010000356.1 GCA_937916185.1 uncultured Oxalobacter sp.
GGAAAATAAATGAAACTTACACACATGTAATAATGAATCCTCCGTATAAAAAGATTCTGACAAATTCAAAAGAAAGACAAGACAGACCATAAATAAAATCAGACAAATCACGTCCCTTTACGCAGGAAGTATTACGCTGTGGACATTGGACTACGCAGAGCCTTTGTTCTCTGGAAATTGACTTCTAGACAATCAAGACAGCCCTCCCCTGACCTGTCCGCCCTGTAAACTATACAAATTTTACCATATTAACGATACAAATTTCATCTAATCAACTATACAAATCAATACATCACTAGTGTACAATTTTTGAACAAAGAACAATACACTTCTCACACGATGGAAAATTACACAAGAAGGTGGGCAGCTGGACTGCTCCAGAAAGTCCTGTCCTTTCAAAGGACAGCAGTGATTGTCGGTGCCCGTCAAAGTGGCAAAACCACAATGGTACGCAATGAGATGCCGGTTGAATCCATCTATGTGACACTGGATGATGAGGACCAGTTCAACGATGCCAAGAATGATGTACGGTTCTTCCTGAGGCAGGCTCAAGACAAATGTTTTGTCATCGATGAAATCCAGAAAGTCCCCCGCCTCATCAGTGAAATCAAAATGCGGGTCGATGAAGACAACCGCACAGCACAGTTCGTCATGACAGGATCCGCCGACTACCGGAAACTGCCACAGACAACTGATTCCCTGGCTGGCAGAACAGTTTTCATCCGATTGCGCAGCATGACTGAAGCTGAAGCCAGGAAAAAACAGCCTCTTTTTCTCAGGAACGCCTTTAACCGTGAATTCCCAACCTCCAGCCAACTTGATGAATGTTCCAAAGAACAGCTTTTCACCCTAGCAATAACTGGCGGTTTCCCCCAAGCAAGGGAACTTTCAAAAGAAGCGCGTTTTTTATATTTCGACAGTTATGCCAAAGCCCAGATCAGCCACGACCTTGCTGAGAACTGGAACCTGACCCGCTTTGGCGCCCTGGACACATTGCTGCAATATACCGCAGCCTATTCCAGCAAACTTGAAAACATCCTGGACATCAGCAAGAAACTATCCGCTTCACGCGTCACAGTCAGTGACTATCTCAAGGCGTTGGAAGCCATGTTCCTGGTTGACAGACTACCCGCCTGGCTGCATAAAGACTATGGCATTGGCAGCAAAAAACCAAAACTGTTTATGACAGATACTGGTCTGATGGCACATCTATTGCACATTGACAATGCGGAAAAGTTATTGAAAAACAGAGAATTGATGGCAGATGTGGGCGGGAAGCTGGCAGAAACCTGGGTTTACAACCAGCTTGCAGCTGAAATTGATGCCAATCCCGGATGGAAAATTTCTCACCTGCGCCATAACAACAAGCAGGAAATCGATTTCATGGTTGAAGACACGGATGGACGATTGATGGGCATCGAGGTCAAAAGCGCAGAAACACTGAATCAAGATGATGCCAGAAACCTTAGATGGTTCCAACAAAAAAGCAGGCATCCATTCACCGGCATCATCATCTATGCCGGCAACAACCTCAAGAGTTTCGGGAATGGCATCTATGGTGTCCCGTATTCCGCTTTCTGGAACACCCCATCATAAGCACTTCACAGCTGATGCCGAAGCCGCCTCCTCTGCTCCGCTCAATGACTGTCGGTCATATTGCCACCCGTGAAACCATGCAGGGATAAATCAAAAGACCTGAGTTTCGGGTTCGCATTCAAGAAAGCGTCAGCCTTTTGGCGGAGCACCCTGAAATCCAGTTTCTTTAGATTCCGTTCGACCTCTGCAATCTCGATTCTCCGTGTCAACGGATTGACGGCGACCAGATCAATCTCATTACTCCCCTTTCCTAAATCAACTTAGTTATCCAGGACAGCCCCTAATCAAAAATATTGCGCCTATGCGTGCTTTCCAACATAGGAATACAGATAGCCTTTTATTCCTAAAAATCGTATTTTGGGAACGAAATATCCTTTATATAGCCAAAAATAAGCTTATTTCATTCCTAAAATCAGATACAATCAATCATATCTGTATGACGATGAATACCTATGGAATACATCAAAGTCTCTAAAGCCGCTGAAAAATGGGGGATTTCCTCAAGACGGGTAAGGGTATTATGTTCAGAAGGCAAAATCCCCGGCATCATCAGGAAAGGCAATTTATACCTGATTCCTGCGGATGCTCCAAAGCCACTGGATGGGCGTAGGACACATCCAGGCATACTTGCCGGGATTGAGGCAAAGCGGGAATGGTTCCTCAAAGGCAAAGCGATGGATACCAAATTCCTCGGCGAACGCTTCGATT
>CALGGD010000357.1 GCA_937916185.1 uncultured Oxalobacter sp.
TGCGTCACCGTTTTCTGTACAGAAGATGAATACTGCTTGATGCTTGAAAACAGCGAACGCATCGCTTCATCTTCATTCAGGACATCCCAATACTTGAATCCTTTCTGGATACTGGTTGCCAGATTCTTGCGGGCATCAGCTGTCTTTTTCTGGCGGAGATCCAATGAGGCGAGGTTGTAATAAACCACCGCATCATCCTGGACATTGATGCCACGCGCCGCAAGCAGTTTTTGCCTTGCATCACTCCATTTACCGTTTTTCATCAGTGCAATGGACTCATCGACCATATCTCGGACACGCTGGTCTTCAATAGGAATGACAGCAGGTGCTTTCTCTGTTTTCTCAACAACTGGCATTGGCTCCGGTTTCGGCTCTGTTTTTTTCGGTTTAGACAGGAAAAACCAACCAAAACCCAGGATAACCAGTAGAACAATAGCCGCGATGATAATCTTTTTTAATCTACCCCCGCCTCCGCCTCCATCCAGAATATCCTCCAACACCCCCCCGCAGTCAGGACATCTTGGATTAATTTCCCCCTCTATCTCAAACTCTTTGTTAGATTTGGCACTTTCACAATCTCCAAAATTGATACATCTGTATTTCGGCATCGTCTTAATCCTCAACATTCAAATTCATTTTTTCTAATTTAGGAATCTCATTGTAAAGTTCTCTAAGCATTATGTAATCTCTGTTACCAGCATCGCCACCAGCTTCCTGATCTAAAAACTCCCGAACCTTTTCTGTGCAGTTATCATAAATTTTCTGGCGCTCTTTATAGAGTTTGAATCGTTCACCACCTAAATATTTATCAACCACATCAGAAACAAATTTCATTAAATCAAAATCATAATCTCTCTTGAATAAAGTGACAAATTCCTCAGAATCATCAATTTTCCTCAACTCCGGCATATTGTTTTTTACATACTTAAAACACCATTCAGGACGATTAGTTTCAGGATTATGCCATTTAATAATCATGTCATTACAATAGGCAAGCAGTAATTTCACTTTGAAATAGTAAATAATCCTCAATTCCTCATCTGACCTTGGAAAGAGATTCGGCAAGAACCCAGGACGAAAGTCCTCGCCATGTAATAATTCAGCGCCGTTTTTAGATTCCGCATTATTTATGATATGGTCATATTTCTGCCTTAGAAGCCCCAATGTTTTTGCATGACGAATTGGCATATTACCATCCGCCGTAATAATAACAATTTGATTACCTTCATCAGTGTCAACAGGTTCTGACGGATTAACAAATTTACTTGCATGTCCATTAAAAAGATATTTTAATTTTCTATGAAAATCTTCTTCTTCCGGACATTTTGGAATGTAAGTCCCAACAGTTGTCTTTCTCATTCCACCTTGATAAGTTGTCTCATCTTGGTTGATTTCCAACATAACACCTGCATTACGGAACCATTCATCAACTTGGTCACGCAGTTTTGAGACATCACCATATTTTTTCTGTAAACGGCTGACAATATTAACACCTACAGCTGCTGGAAATTTTTTCAGAATATCTTCGTGACGATCCTGAATCATTTGCCTTACACGCTGTCCAATCTTCTCGCAAAAGAAATTGACACCAACATTTACAAAATCTTTGAAAGAATTTTTACCATCAGACAATTGAACGAAGGACAATAACTCTTCATTTAAAATCTTAGTTCCATCTATCTGTTGTGTTTCTTTATTTTCAGAATAGAGGTACCTTAATAAAGCATCAATCTCGTTGGAATCATAAACTTTTTCATCATACCCCACTGACTGCACACCCTGATCTGAAAGACATATATTACAACTCTGGTTAAAAATCGAACGAACCTGACTTAACTTATTTTTCAAAGATTCAATATCAGCAGAAAGCTCACCTATTTTTGTACTTATTATAGGGATTAATTTATCAGAAAAATTATAACCTTCTTCTAATGTTTTTAAAATAAATAATTCTTCATAATATGATCTAATATTATTCAAGATTTTTAGATGTTCACCAAACAGTCCACCCACAATACCAATATTCGTATATTTAGTCTTTTCATTATTAATTGCCGAGTTAAGCTGTACCTGTTTATTTCTTGTATCCTCTTTTTTCCGATTAAGTTCTACCTTCTTAGTTTCCAAATATGCTTTCAGTTTAAGTACCAATTGATGAGCCCTACTTAACGAGTACTGTTTCCCTTGCCATTTTTTAAAAATCCTATCTTCTATATGAGAGACAATTGAAGAAGCAATGTGATCAATAATGCCTTCCTGTTTCATGTAGAAGTCATGAACCCCTATAAAACCACGATATGTTTTTTCATAATTCCCTTCTATTAATTCAGATAGCTTCAGATGCCAATCCTTCTTATCAAACTGTTTATTTTTTTGAACTGCTGATAGCACATTCGTTGTAACTGTATGCCAGTATTTAGCAATCATAGACCAGTTTTTATCTTTATTAGAATCCAGTACAGCGGTTTCTAATATCAAATGTGATTCCGTCAATTGATAATCTGAAATATTCTCATTAATATCCTCTTCAATAATCAATGAGGAATCATAATCTTGATCAATATAACCTCTTCCTGTAACGAAATTGTTATAGAGTAGTTGATCACATATTTTGGTAGCATAACCATAAATCAATTTCTGTAATATTTCCTCTTCAGGCACAATCAGCCGTTTAATACCGAATGCCATAAACAAACGAGAACGCGTCAACCCTCCAATAAGTTTAAGTATTGGTTTTTCTTTTCCTGGTATATCAACTAATAGATTATCTCCTTCACTAGTAACATCCTGACCATTTTCTCCTTCCTCAAATTTGTCCAACTGATTCCAACCAGTATGCATAATTTTCTGATAAAGGAACTCTGCTGTTAGATTAGGGACATCCGTATCAATATCGAATTTTTTTCCTCGGTCATTCTCATTGTCAATCAGATAACAGCTATTAAAATAAGTATGCTTAATACTATTTCCTTCAACTTCATAATCAAACTGTTTTAAAATACGTTCACCAAATTCTGAATTAATATCAAATGGATTATATTTTCCAACAGCCAACGCATTTAATTCAAGCAACGCTGCATACCCATTTGCATAATAGAATCCCTTACCATCGACATCACGTTTTGTATTTTCTTCAGGCAGTACAGCATATACGATTATTCTATAATTATCGATATCTGGATATGCTTTTCTAATCTGCGCAATCACATCTACCAGAAAACCGCTGCCTGTTCCACCAGCCAAACCGGCAAAGACATGAAATGTCAAGCCTTTCCCCGTAATGGCCTCTATAAACTGAACCTTATTAGCCAGTCTTGTATGAAAATTTTTAATATTTTGAGCAAAAATCAATCGACCTAGCTTACGGCGCTGAGCTGCACCCTTAGTGCCCGCGTCGACAAAACTGAAAACCGACTTTGGTTCAATCCAGTTCTTGATATTTGGATAACCTCCTGAATTTTTCAGTATAGATAGAATGCTACCTGCTTTACTTAAAAGAATATCCGATTCCTCAAGTCTGATATCCCTCCCCATGACTTCCCATTTCTTTGGATAATCGGTTGGTTTGTCCAACTCGTCATCCGAAGTATCCATATATAGAAATTTAATTGTTTCACTTGGTTTCTCACCGTGTTTAAGGTATCTTTCTTGGATTTTTCGAAAAGCCCGCAGAATCTTCCCTCCCGTTCCGCCAAGTCCAATCAACAGATGATTCAGATGATTAAAATTTTCACTCATTTTTAAATTCCTTAAACGTAATATCTGTTACTTCCCTGACTGAAAATTCAACAGGACAAAAATTTCTTCCGGTATATTCTTTTGACCGTCTATCTGGACTTTTGGACTGTTGCTGTCACTGATAGCAACTGCATCCGACTGGTAACTTTTGCAAGCAGCCTCACCTTTCAAGTAATGCACTGCTGCTTCTGGGGTACTGCATGGTATGGTTTCCCTTGCCACTGATTTGACGACATCCGGTTTCTTGTACAGCACTACCTTATCAAGGTATTCCTGCTCTTTCTGGGAGAACAGAATCAACAGGTTTTCATTGCCATCAAGATCCGCTGCATCGAAGTACCCTCTAGCCGGCAAAGTGATTTTCTTGTTGGCTGGCAACCGGGTTGCACTGCCGTCATTGGGATAGACATAATGGACTGATTGCCCTGTTCCATCAGTTCCCAACACATAAAGATAGGCTGCTTGCTGGAGTTCTATCTGAACCTTGAACTGCCCGCCTTGTTTCCGGATTCCTGCAAAGTCTCTTGCCACCAATTCCCCTTCATCGTTTTCAGTCATCAGACTGTAGGCAAAAACCGGGAAACGGCTGGATTGGTTGGACTGTTGGGATGGCTTTTTAGGGGTACAGGTCAGGACTGTCTTGCAGGTGGGTTTACAGGGTGGACATGGTTGACATGATTTCTCTTTGAAGCAGGTCTTCTCGCCTTTGGTATCAACAACACAGGTGTTGGCAGATTTACATATCGGCTTGCAAGACCTGCATGACTTGCTACATTTCTGCTCACGGATACAGTCCTTCCCACTTCCACTATCAGCCTTGGCTTCAGAAATCACGCTCAATGCCATAAACAGCACACAAACTGTTGCAATCCATTTTTTCAGCATAATCAATACCTTATCATTTCTCTGACGACCCTCTGACCCAAGAAACACGCAAATCACCCTGATTCGTTGCAACACCAGAAACGCACCATTCCCATTAAATCCATTAAAGATTATAAACAGATATACAGACTGTAACAAATAACAATACTAAGTGTCTATCCTGAAAAGGAAAAACAGGAGAAATTCCTTGTTCCTAAAACAGGATTTTAAGAGGTATTAGTTCATTTCCGACCTAAAAAATCATTTTAAAACAAATAGATGCAGATTCTTAGATGTCCTTTAATAATCTCAGTATCATCTAAGATACTTATGCCCTTGCCACAACGCCCCGACACGGTTACATAAGCAATATCGTTTCTAAGTCTGGTCCGCACAAAAGGCAACAGGGTTTCATATCAAGTTTTTTCTAAGGGAAAGAAGGAAAAGGAAATGGTCTCTCACGATTCAGACAGTCAGATGTTTTCTTGGATGCAGGATTTCTTGGATTCCCCGCATTTTTCTCAGGCAACAGTGAGGATTTACCGTGCTGGTCTGGATGTTTTCAACCGTTGGTGCTTTTCTAGTGGCATTGTCATACCTTGCGAACATCATTTGGTATGTTTCCGCAGATGGCTTTTGGATAACTACAAGATTTCGACTGCTTCAACCTATCTGGTTTCAGTGAAACTGTTTTTCTCATGGCTTGGTAAACATGGATACCATCAGGACATTGCTCAGGATATACCGGGAATCAAAGTCGACCGTTCCATTCCCAGGCGCGACTATCTTGGCGAAAAAGAAATCCGGTTCCTGCTCAAGCGTATGTCACGAAACGCCGAAAAATCCCATAATATAATAACCATACGGAATTACCTGATGGTACTGCTAATGGTATCATGTGGGCTGCGTGTCTCAGAAGTTGCACGTTTGAATGTTGATGACCTGTATATGTCTTCTGAAACACACCGCTTACAAGTACATGGTAAAGGACGTGATGGCAAATCAGATACAGTAAATGTACCCAAAGAAGTTGTTTCTGAGATTTTCCGCTGGTTTGAAATGCTGGGAACACTGCATCGGGGAATGCCGATGTTTATGTCATTGGGCAGGAATAATACTGGTGGACGCCTATGCTCCCGGACAATCAGCCAGATTGTGAAGCGGGCATTAAGGGAAGCAGGATTTGACTCGCCTCGGTTGACTGCCC
>CALGGD010000358.1 GCA_937916185.1 uncultured Oxalobacter sp.
CCCCAGCCGACAACCCCGATACCGTTGATCATGGTGGTATGGGAATCTGTGCCCACCAGGGTGTCGGGATAATAGATATCCCCCAGGCTGGCATCCTGTTTTTTGTGGACGCCGCGTGCAAGGTATTCCATGTTGACCTGATGGACAATACCGAATCCTGGCGGGACAACCCCGAAGGTATCGAAAGCCTGCATGCCCCATTTCATGAACTGGTAACGTTCTTTGTTGCGGGAGAATTCCAGTTTCATGTTCAGGTCAACCGCATCGTTCCGGCGGAAATAATCAATCTGGACAGAATGGTCAACGACCAGGTCAACAGGGACAAGGGGTTCAATTTTCTTGGGGTTCTTGCCGAGCCGTGCAGCAACGTTGCGCATGGCGGCAAGGTCAACCAGCAGGGGAACGCCGGTGAAGTCCTGCAGGACGACACGGGAAACCACAAAAGGAATCTCATTGGTACGTTCTTCCGTTGGTTTCCATGCCGCCAGCTGGCGGACATGTCCTTCTGTAATTTTCTGGCCGTCACAGTTGCGCAGGACGGATTCCAGTACGATACGGATGGACACCGGCAGGCGGGAAACATCGATTCCCAGGAATCTGCCCAGTTCTGGGATGGAATAATATTTCCCTTCTTTCCCGGCGGAAACCGTAAAGGACCTGAAGGTGTTTTTCACGAAATCAGTCATATCGCCTCCTTTTGGGGGAAACCTATGCCGGGGTTTCCCTCAAATTTCAAAAAATAAACCACTCAATCAGTTAAAAAGGCCACCAGCTTTTTTTCTTTTTCTTCTGGGGTTCCTGTTTCTGCTGTGTACCTTGGGTCTTTGCTGCTTTTTCTTCAGCTTTCTTCATGTCCAGTTCATGCTGGACCCGGTTCTGTTCTTCGTTGCGGCATTCGCTGAACACCGGTTTGCCCTGCTTGAAGTCGATCAGCTGGGTCAGGTTGCTGACACCGATATAGGTCAGTTTGGCATTGGTCTCAAAACGTTCTGCCCCGGTCTTGGTGGCGACCCTGTGCATCTGCTGCCTTGTGCCTGCCCATTCCAGGATGGCCGAGCTGTTGTCGTTGGGATAGCGGTAGAGCGTGAAGGTTTTGCCCATTTCACAGTGGTAACGGTCTGGAACCATGCCTTCTACACTGAGTATGGCGGGTTGCTGTGCTTTTGTCCTGGCAGAAGTCCGGGTGGTCCGGCGTGTGGTTGTCCTTTTCTTGACGGTTGTTTTTGCTTTGGATGGGGCAGCTTCAGCAGCCTGGTAGGCCAGGGGGAGGA
>CALGGD010000359.1 GCA_937916185.1 uncultured Oxalobacter sp.
GGAACCAGATGGCGATGAGGTGGTGAATCAAGGTTTTTTTGAAGAAATGGGTGTTTTTTCTGTCTTTTTATGCAGGAAATATGCAGTTTTTTGCGGATTTCCCTGAAATTCAGTTAAAATGTCAGGCTGTTTTTATGGATGAGAGTCCTTACTCTGGCATTTTTGCCCTGGTGGAGGAATGCTGAAAGAGGTGGATTCTATTTTTAACGGATAGAAAACGGTCCTGAACACATCCGGACTGGGTTCGGGATTAAATTTATTGGAATTGATAAATGGCATACGCTGTAGAAAATCTGGAAAAGCTTGAAAGACGGGTAGTCATTACCCTCCCTGTTGATGAAATCAATGCAGAAGTTGAGAAGCGTCTGAAAATCCGTGCTCGGACGGTAAAGATGCCTGGTTTCCGTCCTGGAAAAGTCCCTCTGAAGATGGTTGGTCAGATGTATGGTTCCCAGATCAATGCAGATGTATTCAATGAAAGGGTCAACAAGGCATTCAATGAGATTGTTGCTGAAAACAAGCTGGTGGTGGCTGGTACTGCCAAGATTGATGCAAAGACTGAGGATGTTCCTGAAGGATCTGTACAGGTCTATGCAACTTTTGAAGTCGTCCCTGACGTTGAAATCGGTGACCTGAGCGCTTTGGAGGTTGAAAAGGCATCCTGTGAAGTGACTGATGAAGATGTTGAAAAAACCATCAACATCCTGAGGAAACGGGGTGCCCATTACCATGTCAAGGGTGAAGACAGCGAACATGGCAAAGGGAATGGCAGTGATGTTGCAGAAGACGGAGACCGTGTCACGATTGACTTTGTCGGCAAGATTGATGGTACTGAGTTTGATGGCGGCAAGGCGGACGGTTATCTGTTCATCCTGGGTGAAAAACAGATGCTACCTGAATTTGAAAATGCTGTCCGGGGTATGAAGGTTGGTGAATCCAAGACGTTTGAACTGCCTTTCCCGGAAAACTATCATGGCAAGGATGTTGCCGGGAAGACGGCTGAATTCACTGTCAGCCTCAAGAAGATTGAATGGGCACATCTGCCGGAACTGGATGAAGAATTCTGCAAGCAGCTGGGCATCACCGAAGGCGGTGCGGACAGACTGCGTGAAGATATCAAGAAGAATCTGGTCCGTGAAATCAAGAACCGTATCGCAACCATCAACAAGAGCAATGTGTTTGCCAAGTTTGTCGATGCCAATGCCTTTGATATTCCCAAGGCGATGATTGAGAAGGAAATTGATGAATTGATTGATTTCACCCGTGGTGACCTGGCTGCCCGCAATCCGGAACATAAGGACGATGAACTGCCCCGTGATATGTTCACCAAGCAGGCTGAAAACCGTGTCCGTCTTGGTCTGCTGCTTGGTGAGCTGATGAAAGACAATATCCTGGCTGTCTCTCAGGAAAAACTGAAGGAACGTGCAGAGGAAATCGCTTCCAGCTATCAGCAGCCACAGATGGTTGTTGACTATTATATGAATGATGCCAACCGCCGTCGTGAGCTGGAAAATATCCTGATGGAAGAAAATGCGGTTGACTATATCTATACCAAGGCGAAAGTCACTGAAAAGGTATTGCCGTTTGAAGAAGTGATGGCCCAGCCGGTGTAATGCGGGATTGATCCGGATTCATGAGGAACAGGAAGAGAATGAAACAATTTCATGGTTCAGCTTTAGGGACGGAGATGCTTGGTCTGGTGCCGATGGTGGTCGAGCAGAGTGGCCGCGGTGAACGTGCCTATGATATCTATTCCCGCCTGCTGAAGGAACGGATTGTCTTTCTGGTGGGGCCGGTGACAGATGAAAGTGCCAATCTGATTGTCGCCCAGCTGCTGTTCTTGGAAAGTGAGAATCCGGATAAGGATATCTCGCTTTACATCAATTCTCCGGGCGGATCGGTGACTGCCGGGATGGCGATTTATGACACGATGCAGTTCGTCAAGCCACAGGTTTCCACATTGTGCACGGGACTGGCGGCATCCATGGGGGCTTTCCTGCTGGCAGCGGGTGCGAAGGGCAAACGGTTTTCCCTGCCAAATTCCCGTATCATGATCCATCAGCCTTCCGGTGGCGCCCAGGGACAGGCAACCGATATCGAAATCCATGCCAAGGAAATCCTGTATCTCCGCAAGCAGCTCAATGGCATCCTGGCGGCGAATACGGGCAGGACATTGGAGGAGATTGCCCTCGATACCGAACGGGACAATTTCATGTCTGCCGCTGAGGCAAAAGACTATGGGTTGATTGACGAGGTTCTGGTCAAGAGAGCCTGAATACCGTTTCAGTAAGCATGTTGAAGCCTGGACCTTGTGTTCGGGCTTTTTTCTCAGACAGGAGCAGTCGATACTGCATAATGCAAGGCAATGTTTGAAATTCATTGATTACACAGGGATAACATGTCGGAAAACAATACAAACACAGGAAAGCCTCTCTTTTGTTCTTTCTGTGGCAAAGCCAAAGAGGAAGTGAAGCAGCTGATCGAGGGACAGTCTGCCTATATCTGCAATGAATGTGTTGACCTGTGTGGCAGTATCATCCATGACAGTGCCGGGGAAGAAATGTTCCAGGCTGACGGCAAGGGTGCAAAGAAACTCCCGACACCCCGTGAAATCTGTGCATTGCTGGATCAGTACGTCATCGGTCAGGAACAGGCGAAAAAAGTATTGTCTGTGGCTGTGTACAATCATTACAAACGGCTGAAATTCTTTGGCGGCAAGGTCGATGATGATGTGGAACTGGCAAAGAGCAATATCCTGCTGGTCGGCCCAACCGGATCGGGCAAGACCCTGCTGGCACAGACCTTGGCAAGGATGCTGGATGTACCGTTCACCATTGCGGATGCAACGACATTGACCGAGGCAGGGTATGTCGGGGAAGATGTTGAGAACATCATCCAGAAGCTGTTGCAGAACTGTGATTATGATGTTGAAAAGGCCCAGCGTGGCATTGTCTATCTGGATGAAATCGATAAGATTTCCCGGAAATCGGATAATCCGTCCATTACCCGCGATGTGTCCGGGGAAGGCGTCCAGCAGGCGTTGCTGAAACTGGTTGAGGGGACCGTTGCCTCGGTTCCACCGCAGGGTGGGCGCAAGCATCCCAATCAGGACTTCATCCAGGTCAATACCGCCAATATCATGTTTATCTGTGGCGGGGCTTTCGATGGGTTGGCAAAGATTATCCAGGACAGGACTGAGAAAGGGGGGATTGGTTTCTCAGCGGATGTCCACAGCAAGGAAAACCTGAATGAGAGCCGGTTGATGCAGGATGTTGAGCCTGAAGACCTTGTCAAGTTCGGGTTGATTCCTGAATTGATTGGGCGCTTGCCGGTGGTTGCCGTGCTGCATAACCTGACAGAAGATGC
>CALGGD010000360.1 GCA_937916185.1 uncultured Oxalobacter sp.
CGTCCGGCGGTCTTGACCATGTCTTCCAGCACTTCATAGGACTTTTCTAGATAGAAATGGTCCAGATTGTCCATCCAGAAAAATCCTATGAAGTGTTGGAAGACATGGTCAAGAACGCCGGACGTATTCTTGAGAAGCTTGGGCTACCATACCGTGTCGTCTCGCTATCCACAGGAGACATGGGTTTCTCTGCGGCAAAAACCTATGACCTTGAGGTCTGGCTGCCTGCTCAAAACACCTACCGTGAGATTTCTTCTGTCTCCAACTGCGAAGCTTTCCAGGCACGCCGTATGCAGGCGCGTTTCCGGAGCGGCAAGAACCGCCCTGAGCTTGTCCATACCCTGAACGGTTCCGGTCTTGCTGTCGGCCGTACCCTTGTTGCGCTGCTGGAAAATTTCCAACAGGCGGATGGCAGTGTCACAATCCCAACCGCCCTTCAGCCTTATATGGGCGGCCTGACCCGGCTGGTTCCCGCCAAGAAATAAACCGCCACAGCTGTCTGACGGCAAAAGTCCTGCCTCTGGGAAGAAGCAGGACTTTTTATACCTGGCACTGATAAAACCGGTCAGTAACCGACCGCCAGCCCATCACTCCGTGGGTCGGTTGCGCCATAACGCAGCCCTGTGTCAGGATCAATCAGGATGGCGCCAGCGTGTCCCAGTGCATCGGTGAAGCCATCGACTTTCTCAACGGGATGCCCCCTTCTTGCGAGTTCATCAAAAACCGCCTGAGGCACCCGCCCCTCAATCTTCAGGGTATTGGATGCCGCCCCCCATGTCCGTCCATTCAGCCAGCGGGGAGCGGCGATGGCATCCTGCGGGAACATCCCGAAATCCACGATACGGGTGACAATTGCTGTCTGGCTCTGGGGCTGTCCCTCCCCGCCCATGGTTCCATAAACCAGGAACGGTTTCCTGTCCTTCAGCAGCATACCGGCAATCAATGTATGGAAAGTCCGTTTATGCGGTTCCAGATGATTGACATGGGCAGGATCCAATGAGAAGAAAGCCCCCCTGTTCTGAAGAAGCACCCCTGTGTCTCCCGCAACAATCCCTGACCCGAAATCATGGTAGATCGACTGGATCAGTGAAACGGCGTTGCCTTCTTTATCGACAACGCCAATCCAGACGGTATCCCCTTTCGGGTCAAGCGGCTTCAGATTGTTGTGTGCCTGTGCCATATCAATACGGGCAGCCTGCTCCCTGCCATGCTGTTTAGACAGCAGCTCTTCCAATGGAATCTTGGAAAACGCCGGGTCGGTCAGGTATTTATCACGGTCAAGGAATGCCTCTTTGGTCGCTTCCGCCATCAGATGATAATAGTCTGCAGTCCCTTCCCCCAGACGCTTCACATCGAAATTGTCCAGGATATTCAGGATTTCCAAAGCTGCCATGCCCTGCGAATTGGGCGGCAGGTTATAAGCCTGGTATCCCCGGTAATCAACGGTCAGCGGCTCCACCCAATCCGCCTTGTGGCTGGCGAAATCCTCATAGGTCAGTACCCCGCCGTTCTGGGCAATATCAGCCGCCATCGCCCGGGCAAGCTCCCCTTGATAGAACTCAGAAGCCCCCTTCTCCGCGATGGTCCGGTATGTCCCAGCCAACTGGGGCAACTTCATCACTTCACCGACCTTATAAGGGGAACCATCCGCTTTCAGGTACATCTTCCTGAACCCCTCAAACCGCTGCAGGTTGCGAAACGCCTGGTCATCCGAATCCGTATTGATTGCCAGCCAGCGGGCCAGGGATGGCGTCACGGGGAAACCATCCTGCGCATACAGGATGGCACTGTCAAACAGGTCTTTCCATGCCAGACCACCCGACATATGCTGCCTGGCATAGGTATATGCCGCATCCCATCCCGAAACCGTTCCCGGAACTGTGACCGCCGCTAGATATCCACGGGAAGGGATTTCCTGGAAACCTTTACTGGTATAGAAATCAATCGTTGCCCTGGAACCTGCCCTGCCACTGGCATTCAGCGCCTTCACCTCTTGGGTCCTGGCGTTGTAGATCAGCCAGAAATTGTCCCCACCCAAGGTCGTCATCTGCGGATAGACCACATTCATGGTGGCAGCAACTGCAATCGCGGCATCAACCGCATTGCCGCCTTTCCTCAGGACCTCAAGCCCTGCGGTGGATGCCATATAGTTCGGTGAGGTGACCATGCCATACCTGGTCACTGGATCAATGCAACGGGAAACCGTTCCACAATATTGACCGGGGGACTTTTCAGCGGTCGAGTCAAGAACCTTCCCGAGTATCGAGGACATTGTCATAACAGCCATTCCTTTGATGCGCCCCTTGTGCCTCTTGCCTTCCGGTTGCCAAACCCGGATGGAAAGCCATGGCGCAGGATTTATGAAAGATGCAGTCCAACTTTATCAAAAAACAGGGCTGTCCGGCACTTTCCATCAGGGTTTCCCCTCTACGGCAGTCTTTTACCGGCAAGTGCGGTATAGTTAGGCTTTCTGACAGGACAACCTTCAAAGAAACATGCTGAAAAAGGTCTGCGTTTATTGCGGCTCATCCATGGGAGCCTCCCCGGTTTACACTGCGGCCATGCGATCCCTCGGCAAGGCTATTGCCTCAAATGGCCTTACCCTGGTCTATGGCGGCAGCCATATCGGGCAGATGGGCGTCATCGCTGATGAAGTCCTTGACAACGGCGGCAAGGTCATCGGCATCATGACTGAACACCTGGATGCCAAAGGCCTTTCCCATACGGGCATCACTGAACTGCACATCGTCAAGGATATGCAGGCACGCAAGGCCGGGATGCTTGAAGCGGCAGATGCCTTCATCGCCGCTCCGGGTGGCATCGGTACCCTGGAAGAATATTTCGAGACCCTTTCAAGTTTCCAATTGGGATTCCACCATAAGCCCATCGGTCTTTACAATGTCAATGGCTTTTATGACCGCCTGATGGAGGCCTTCCGCTATTTTGAGGCACAGGATTTCATGCGGAACACCAAGACGGACAGCCTTATCTGTGAAGGAGACCCTGTAAAACTCATCAGGCTCCTTCAGGAAAACGCACGGTAAACCCCAAAACCGAAGGGGCATCTGCCGATGCCCCTTCCAACCTATACCACACGGTTCCTTACATCTTCGCCATTGCCTGCTCCAGGTCAGCGATGAGGTCCTGCGGGTCATCCAGCCCGATATAGAGACGGACAACATGCTTCTGCGGCAGCTTCCAGTTGATGCGTTTATCACTGATGGCATAAGGCACAGCCAGACTATGGGTACCGCCCCAACTGTAGCCTAAACCAAACAGGGTGAGGGATTCGATGAAACGGTCAATCTGCTCGCCCGTATATTTTTCATGGAATACGAACGAAAACAGCCCGCCGGTACCGGTGAAATCCCGTTTGAAGAATTCATGTCCCGGACAGTCCGGATAGGCAGGGTGCAGTATCTTATCGACTTCAGGACGGCTCTTGAGCCAATCCGCCACAATGAGGGAAGAAGCACCTGTCCTGTCAAAACGCAGTTTCATGGTCGGCAGGCTACGCAAGACCATTGCCACATCATCTGCACCAACCCCCATACCCAGGCGCATACGGGCCATGCCGACTTTCCTGAACAGGTCACCGTCTTTCATAATCACCGCCCCCATCAGCAGGTCGGAAGCACCGCCTTGATATTTGGTGACCGCCTGGACAATGACATCGGCACCATGGGCAAAACCGTCATAGACCAGACCGGCAGACCAGGTATTGTCCAATGCGACAACCACGCCTTTCGCATGGGCAGCCCTGCTGATTGCCGGCAGGTCGGGAACCTCCATCGTGATAGAACCCGGCACCTCAGTCCAGATCAACTTGGTATTTTCCTGGATTAGGCCGGCAATCCCTGCCCCAATCATCGGATCATAGAAACGTACTGAAATACCGAAATCACGGGCCAGCCACCTGCCCATGTCCTGCGTCGGGTTATACGCATTATCAGGGATGAGCATATCATCGCCTGTTTTCAGGAAGGCAAGGTCAACCAGAGAAATGGCAGACAGTCCACTGGAAACCAGCAATGCATGATTTCCCCCTTCAATCGCCGCCAACTGGGCTTCAAGGGTGTAGGTGGTCGGTGTCCCATGCAGTCCATACGCATAACCATCACGGTTCAACCCGAAACGGGCACGCAGTTCTTTCAGGTTTCTGAAAAGGATTGTAGAACCGCGATAGACAGGTTCTGCGTAAGACCTGAATCCGGCAGGCGGCGTATAGCTGTTATGGTTGATCAGGGTTTCCTTGGACAATTCTTTCTTCATCGTACTGCTTTCAAACAACTTGACTGCTTTTCAATCAGCGGGCAGGCGGCAGCCATTCACCCCACAGGTCATGCGCATCGGCATCCATGACCTCGATATCAATGAAATCACCCGGCATCAGTTTCTTACGGTTGCCTTTCGGTTTCCGCACATAAACCACGCCATCGATTTCAGGGGCATCGGCAGTTGACCGGGCAACCGCACCACCACGGACAGTCTCATCCACAATCACCCGCAGGGTCCTGCCCACCTTCTGCTGCATCCGTTCATGGGAAATGGTTTCCTGCAGTTCCATCAGCCTGCCCCGGCGTTCTTCCCGCACGGCTTCCGGCAAAGCACCAGGCAGTTCATTTGCCGCAGCCCCTTCGACTGGGGAATAGGCAAAACAGCCGACCCGGTCAAGCTGTGCCTCCTTCAGGAAATCCAGCAGGTACTGGAACTCTTCCTCTGTCTCGCCCGGAAACCCCGCAATAAAGGTTGAACGGATGGCCAGGTCTGGACATATCTTCCGCCACTGCTGGATGCGTTCCAGATGTTTTTCACCGCTTGCAGGGCGTTTCATCCGGCGCAGGACATCTGGATGGGCATGCTGGAAAGGAATGTCCAGATACGGCACGACACCCCCTTCATCACTGTCAACCATCAAGGGAATCAGGTCATCGATATGCGGATAAGGGTAAATATAATGCAGACGCACCCAGGCGCCATACCGTTTGGCCAGCCTGTCCAGCTGCCGGGTCATACCCAGCACATTGCTCTTCAGCGGACGGCCTCCCCAGAAACCGGTACGGTAGCGGATGTCCAGGCCATAGGCTCCGGTATCCTGCGAAATCACCATCAGTTCTTTTACGCCAGACTGGAACAGCCTTTCCGCATCATCCAGCACCTGGCCGATAGGGTAGGACTGCAACGGCCCCCGCAGGTCAGGTATGATGCAGAAAGTGCATCGGTGGCCACATCCTTCAGAGATTTTCAGGTAAGCGTAATGCTTCGGTGTGGTGAGACGTCTCTCGTACTCATGTTCCCTCTGGTACACCTTACCCAAGTCATTTATCAACTCAGTCCAATTGAACTTACCGTAATACTTGTCCACTTGGGGAATCTCTTTTCCCAATTCCTTAAAGAAACGCTCGGACAGACACCCCATTACATACACCTGTCTTATACGTCCCGCTTCCTTAGCCTGACAAAGCTCAAGAATCATGTTGATGCTCCTTATTTATAATA
The DNA here is from genome assembly GCA_937916185.1 of uncultured Oxalobacter sp. GTDB lineage: Bacteria > Pseudomonadota > Gammaproteobacteria > Burkholderiales > Burkholderiaceae_D > Oxalobacter. The sequence continues at coordinate 5,500 of CALGGD010000360.1, forward strand.
ATCCATCTTCTAATAATTATATAAAAAATAATAATAATTTTATGAATTTGAGGAGAATTTCATTAAATGAGGTATTTATATAGTTATAAATTTAGATATTTAATTAAAGAAAAAAGCTTTTAATTTTTTCTTTTTCTCTTTGTATTTTATTGGTATAAGATAAGAAATTCCAATATCTGAAAGGGAAGATAAAGTTTGAAATATTGCTCTTATTTTATTAGCTAATTCCTTTCCATCATTAATACTAACTTAATGATTAGTATATAAATCAATTTTACTTGTAACTATTGATAATATATGATTTCTATCTGAAATATTTTTTACTTCTTCATACCAAAATACTTTTATTGATTTAAAAGAAGATTCATATCTTATATCATAAACTAATATTATTACATTTGCATCTTTGAAAATAAATTTATTGACGCTACGATATTTTTCTTTGCCAATAGTATCCCAAATATTAAATTTTATTAAGTATCTAAGATCTGGAAAATTAATAGTTTTGTAAATAAATTGGAAAGTCCTTGAACAATCAGTTCCATGACTAAAATAATTTGAGATAAATTTATTTATAAT
>CALGGD010000361.1 GCA_937916185.1 uncultured Oxalobacter sp.
ATTTCCATCTTTAAATGAAAAAACTTTTAATCACTTCTTTGCTGTTGGTGTCAGCATCCGCATGGGCTGGGTGCGGGGTTGAGACGGGGAAGCTGAAACAGGCATCCATGACGGTAAATGGCAAAACGACCGCTTTAAAATGTGGCAAATCCGGAAAAGTCTATCAGCAGGGCGAAGACCTTTTTGCTGCATGCCATACCGATAAACATCATGCCAATTGGGTTGCCTACCAGAAAGCAGATGGTGCTGCCGCCAAGGGAACAGGCTGTCATATCGTCCAGAACAAAGGCTGGGCCTGCAATCGATGGCAGGACGTTGATGCATTCACCATTCAGCCGAAAGGCATCCTGGGTTGCAATGACAGGGATTATGATGAATCTTCTGTGATGAGGTAAGGGTTACCTGCAGAAAGGGGCTGTTTTGGGCTATCTGAACAGCTTTTGTCATGCCAGCAGCCAGTCCAGCAGGTTCAGGTAATGGGGGCGGAAGACAATCTTTTGCTTCATATCAACATACCTTGCTTGTGATGCCGTGTAAAGTATATTTTACACAGATTGTATTTTCAAGGTATGTGTAAAGTATATTTTTCATCATTGAGGTTGCTGTGGACATCTTCCACAGTCTGTGAATCAGTGCAGTCAGTTTGATGAAAACTTTGGGTCTTGTGTCAATATATTGACGGGTTGCTTTATTGTATGTACGATATGCTGTATGAACATCACCTATGACCCGGACAAGAACGAACGGAACATCCGTGAGCGTGGGCTTTCTTTTGAGAAGGCTGCCGACTTCGATTTTGACACGGCGCTTTTCTGGAGAGACAGCCGTCATGATTACGGTGAGGACAGGATTATTAGTCTTGGACTGCTTGATGGTCGTGTCCATGCGCTGGTGTTCAAACGTGTTGATGTGGACTGTATCCCGAGTAATCAGTTTCCGCAAGGCGAACAGACGGGAGGTAAAACGCTATGAACAAGAAACCTGATCCAGAAATGGTCGATGAAGAAAACCCGGAATGGACTGAGGAAATGTTTAGGGAGGCAGTCCCCTTCTCAGGACTGCCCATTGAGTTGCAGCGGACTTTGCGCCGTGTGCGTGGTCCGCAGAAGAAGCCCACCAAGATTCCCGCGACAATCCGGCTTGATGCGGATGTACTGACCGCCCTGCGTGCTACGGGAAGGGGCTGGCAGACCCGTGTGAATGATGCCCTGCGTGAATGGGTATCAAAAAACGCCATCTGACTGTTTTAAAACAACAGTCCTTGAACTGTCTTGGACTGCCGACCTGATTTTGCTATAATACAACCATGAAGTCCGGTGCCTGACACGTTTATCAGGAACGCCCTTCTCCGACAATATTCTCATATGCAGAGTCGGGGGTATGTTCTGGTCAGGTGGATATTTCCGGACGGATATCAAAGACCTCATACTCCATCCTTGATGATGGCAGTCTTTCTCTACATGCCTGTTGGCAGGTGGCATTACGCCTGCCCGTGATGAACTGACAGCATTGGTGTGCCCATTATCAGGGCATTCGCAGTCAGCCAGGCTCATACAGGCATGAAATTATCGCCCCCATAACGAGGGACGGGTCATAGCAGTCAGCGGATAGGCTGGCAGTTAT
>CALGGD010000362.1 GCA_937916185.1 uncultured Oxalobacter sp.
CTGCCGCTTTTCATCCTGCTGACCCTGGTTCAGGCATGGTTGACGGATTCAGGGCTTAATGTCAAAGCTTTGGGGCTTTTTGCCCTCGTCATGTTCCCCTATACCTGGAAATTCCTCTGGGCACCCTTGATGGACCGCTATGCCATCACCCGCCTGGGCAGGCGGCGTGGCTGGATGGCGGTGACGCAGGCTGCGCTTTTCATCACAGTCGGACTGCTCGGTATGCTGGATCCCAAGAGCCAGATGGTCTGGATTGGGGGGCTGGCAGCTGTCATCGCTTTCCTTTCCGCCAGTCAGGATATTGTTGTTGATGCCTATCGCCGGGAGGCCCTGCCTGATGAGGAACAGGGTCTGGGCAGTGCCATCCATGTCAATGCCTACCGGGTGGCGGGCATGGTTCCTGGGGCGCTTTCACTGATCCTTGCCGATATGATGAGCTGGCAGATGGTTTTCTGGATCACCGCCGCTTTCATGCTCCCAGGGCTTGCCTGTACGCTGTTTGTCAAAGAGCCTGAAGTCCAGGGGGGTACTCCCCGTACCATCCGGGATGCGGTTGTCCTGCCGTTCACCGAATTCATCAAGCGTGATGGCTGGAAAAAAGCCCTTTTCATCCTGCTGTTCATCTTCCTCTATAAACTCGGTGACAGTCTGGCGACCGCTTTGTCCATCAAGTTCTACCTTGATATGGGGTTCACCATGACCCAGATCGGGGTCATTGCCAAGACAACCGGTTTCTGGGCAAGTATCGCCGGCGCATTGCTTGGCGGCGTCTGGATTATCGGACTGGGCATCAACCGGGGACTTTGGATTTTCGGTGCCCTTCAGGCTGTGGCAATCCTCGGGTTCTCGTGGCTTGCGCAGAGTACGGCGGATCCCATCCTGCTGGCGTTTGTCATCGGTGCAGAGGCGTTTGGCACAGGGCTTGGGACGGCTGCCTTTGTCGCCTATATCGCCAGGACAACCGATCCGCGTTATACCGCGACCCAGTTCGCACTTTTCACCAGCCTGGCAGCGGTTCCCCGGACGTTCATCAATGCTTCGGCAGGCTATATCATTGATTGCACCGGCTGGTTCATGTTCTTCAATCTCTGTTTCCTGCTGGCTGTCCCAGGGATGTTGCTTTTGCCGAAAATTGCTCCCTGGCGTGAGAAATAAAATACTGACCTGGATGGCAAACGGCTACAATAACAGCCATTACCGATTACTGACATTGAGGTCAACATGAGTGCTTTAAGCGAAGAATTCATCCGTTTTTCCCTTGACTGCGGTGTCCTGCGTTTTGGGGAATTCATCACCAAGGCAGGACGCAAATCCCCCTATTTCTTCAATGCCGGCCTGTTCAATGATGGGCATTCATTGATGGTGCTGGCAGATTACTATGCCGAGACCCTGCTGCAGTCCGGACTGGAGTTTGACATGCTGTTCGGCCCTGCCTACAAGGGCATCCCGTTGGCGGCATCCGTTGCTGTTGCCTTGGCGAAGAAAGGTCACAATGTCCCTTTTGCCTACAACCGGAAAGAAGCCAAAGACCATGGGGAAGGAGGCATCATGGTCGGAGCCCCCCTCAAAGGCAGGATTGTCATCATTGATGATGTGATCACCGCCGGCACTTCCGTCAATGAGTCGGTTGACATCATCACCCGTGCAGGTGCGACACCAAGTATCGTCCTCATCGCCTTGGACCGTATGGAACGGGCAGGCAAAGATGGTGGGCTTTCAGAACTTTCTGCTGTCCAGGAAGTCAAGAAAAAACATGGTATGCCTGTCCTTTCGATTGCCAACCTGGATAATCTGATGGATTATCTTGACAAAGTCGATTCCGACAGCGGACTGTCAGCTTATCAGGATGCTGTCAAGGCTTACCGTGACAAGTACGGTGCAAAATAATCCCCCCGTTGAACAGTAACAGGAGGTCACGATGAAACAGAACCGGTTCGGCAAAGGGCTTGCCGTTGCCTTCTTGGCTGCTGTCGGCATCTTGCCGCTTGCAGGACAGGCGGATTCTCCCGATAACCTTGATATTGTCTGGGCGAGGCCGGCAGGATCCACAGGAAGGGTATCTGATACTGCACCAATCTACAGCCAGAAGACGGTCCGTTCAAAGATTGTCAAACGCTATGCCCATAAATATGTAGTCCATATTGCCGGTGTGGAAAAGGATGCAAAGGGGCAGGACTGGTATGAGGTTGTCTGGCCGTACAAAGGCTGGCTGCAGGCTTCTGATACATGGTTTGCTCCCCAGCTGGGCGGATATCATCCTGAGAAACTGTCAGACCCGGAACGTCTCAAGATACGGATAGAGACTGACATCGGCAATTATCCCGCAGCAACCATCAAAGTGCTGGGCAAACCCAAAAGCCAGCAGTACCGGGTTGAAAAAAGCATCGGTAATGTTGTTGTGCAGACGCTCAGATGGAAAGGGACGGTCATTGAATACCATAATTCCTACCGCCAAGCGGAATTTGCTTGGATTGATGGCATCACGCTCAGTCAAGGAGCGAAAGCCAGCTTTGGCCCCATCCATATCGGTGACCCTGTTGAGAAACTGGGTATTTTCGGCATAGAAAAACCGGAGTCATCAAATGGTGAAGTGGCCATGGCGGACAGGATATACCGTTACCGGTTCACTTACAAAGACGGGAAAATCGACAGCATGAGCTTCCGTTACGGTGTGGATGGGGATTTCCTGCCTGCACAGTGATATGGTGAAGGTCAGGCATCACCGGTTGGACATGGCGGTTGCCGCCGGAACGGGCAGTTTAAGTTTCCAGCCTGTTGATGGTGGGGATGCGCCTGATGGGGATACGCTTTATCAACTTTCCAAGCTGGCATCCTTGACGGAGCATCTGGAGTATGAAGGGCTGGTCAAAGCGGCTGATTTGGGAAAATACGGTGATTTCGGTGTAGGTGCTCCTTACCGTTTGGGTGAGCTGAATATCCTGGATGGCAAAGTCTATCAGGCGCTTCATGATGGGGCGGTTATTGTTTCTGATCTCCAGCAGACAGTCCCTTTTGCCCAGTTGACCCGTTTCAAGGCGGATTTTTCCCATTCCCTTTCATCTGCTTCGGATATCCGTGATTTTGAATCACAGCTTGGCCGGTTGATTGCGCCGCGTGGCAAGACTGTGTTCTATGCGGTGAAAATCAAGGGACGGTTTCCCATGATGATGTGCCGGAGTGTCCATTTCCAACAGAAACCTTTCAAACCCATGAAACGGGTGATGGCGGAAGACCAGGTCATCACGGTCTGGCACAATATCTCCGGTACATTGATTGCCATTTATGGACCTGGTTTCATCCGTCCATTGGCGCCGGCAGGCTGGCATTTCCATTTCCTGTCAGATGACCGGAAACTGGGCGGACATGTATTGGACCTCCAGGCAGGGCAGGTCAAGGCAGAATTCGACAGCATTCCTCAATTTGTGCTGATGCTTCCAGAAACATGACAAAGGATAAAACAGATGAAGAAACTGTTATTGGGTGGTGCGATAGGACTGCTGGCATTCAACTGCCAGGCAGTCAATTGGGCATATCTGGGCGGTTATCCGGATGGCAGCCTTAAATACTATGGGGATACCGATAGCAGGAACCTGAAACGCCATACCGGTATGGTCCGGAAAGTCAGCAGCTATGCAAATGGGAAGCGGCTTTCAACTGATTATCTGATGCTGGAGGCCGACTGCCAGAACCGGCGGACAAGGGTGTTGTCCATGAATGGCAGGTCAGGCAAAGGGATGTGGAATGATGTCCATCCAGGAAGCCTTGGCGAGACAGAACACAACTGGCTTTGCGGGAATTGACAGTTGTTCTGTTGAAAGCAGAAGGAAATCTTACCCTGTTCTGAAAACATGCCGGTTGGAGCAGACAGGACAGTCAGGATTCCTGTCGATGCCCAGTTTTGTCCATTCCATGGTCAATGCATCCAGTAACAGGAGCGAGCCGGTCAAGGGCTTCCCGATACCGCTGACAACCTTGAGTGCTTCTGCTGCCTGAACGGTGCCAATCAATCCGACCGCTGGTGCAAAGACGCCGACCTGTGCCGCCTTGATATCTTCAAATGCCATGTCCTCTGGGTAGAGGCAGGCATAGCAGGGGCTGTTTTCCTGACGGGGGTCATAGACAGACACCTGTCCGTCAAAGGCAACAGCCGCGCCTGAAACCAGCGGTTTCCCCAGTTTCATGCAGACCCGGTTGATTGCGGTACGGATGGCGAAATTGTCGGTACAGTCAAGCACCACATCCACATCCTTGACCAGTTCCGGCAGGGTGTCTTCAGTCATGCGGGCAGTGACGGTCCTGATATCGATGGTCGGATTGATGCCATAGAGCGTCTGCCTGGCAGATTCCGCCTTGGGAAGGCCAACCCGTCCTGTGGCATGGATGACCTGGCGCTGGAGGTTATGCAGTTCCACCTCATCATCGTCAACGATGGTGATCCTTCCCATACCACTCGATGCCAAGTAAACCAGTGCTGCGGAACCCAAGCCCCCCGCACCGACCACCAGTGCGGATGACCGGGCAATCTTCTCCTGCCCCGCTTCCCCCAATTCTTTCAGGAGGATATGGCGTGAATAGCGGTTTTTCTGTTCCTCATTCATAAACCTTGCTTCTGGCCGGTTTATTTCTTGGCATCTTCAGTTTCTGCCTTGTCAGTCCCTTTTTTCTTCTGGGTCTTGGACAGTTTGACAGGCTTGCCTTTCAGATGGTTGAGTGCCTGCATGAGCTGGAAGTCTTTCGTGGTGCCATACTCAATCGGTTTATAGTTCTTCGCTGTTTCAAGCAGTTTGCTTTCTTCCTCAGCATCCAGTTCCTTGCTTTTCACTTCACCGTCATTGCTCAGGTGCTTGTCCAGGTCTGCTTCACGGATACGCAGGTCATTGATGCCATTGCCGGTTGCGGTCTCATCAACCAACAGGTCAGGGACAATGCCTTTTGCCTGGATAGACCTGCCGCTTGGGGTGTAGTAACGGGCAGTGGTCAGTTTCAGCGCCGTGTCTTCAGTCAGCTGGCGGACGGTTTGGACAGAGCCTTTGCCGAAGGTCTGGGAGCCCATGATGACTGCGCGTTTATGATCCTGCAATGCCCCTGCGACAATTTCAGAAGCCGAGGCTGAGCCTGCATTGACGAGGACAACCATCGGCACTTTCTTGATGGCTTCTGGCAGTTTCGCCAAAGGATCCTGGGAGATGCGGGGCGTATAGTATTCAGGGCGGGCGTAGAATTCCGCCTTGGATTCCGGCAGCTGACCATTGGTGGAAACAACGAGGGCTTCCTGTGGCAGGAAAGCAGAGGCGACACCGATTGCACCTGGCAGGACACCGCCTGGGTCGTTCCTCAGATCGAGCACAATACCTTTGATATGCGGGTTCTTCGCATAAAGCTTCTTGATATGTTCAGCCATATCCTCGACAGTAGGATCCTGGAACTGGACGATACGCAGCCAGATGTAGCCAGGTTCAATCATCTTGGATTTGACACTCCTGACCGTAATCATGTCACGGGTCAATGTCAGGACGATGGGACGCAGCACGCCTTTACGGGTGATGGTCAGCGTGATTTTTGTGCCGGGATCCCCACGCATTTTCTTGACGGCCTGGGTCAGGGTCATGCCTTTGACCGGGGCACTGTCAAGTTTCGTAATCAGGTCGCCTGGACGGATGCCTGCCTTGTAGGCGGGGGTGTCCTCAATCGGGGAGATGACTTTGACAAGACCGTCTTCCATGCCGACTTCCATGCCCAGGCCACCGAATTTCCCGGATGTCCCTTCTTTCAGTTCCTGGAGTTCTTTCTTATCCAGATAGGATGAATGCGGGTCGAGCGAGGAAACCATGCCGGCAATGGCTTCTTTCAGCAGCTTGCGGTCATCAATCGGTTCAACATAGTCTGACTTGATCATCCCGAAAATATCCGAGAGCTGCCGGAGTTCTTCAACGGGCAGGTTGGAAGGCTGTTTCTGTGCCATGGCAGTGCCAAAAGCACCGACAATGATGCCAACAGCGAAAATCAGGAAATTCCGTAGTTTGTTCCCCATGTTCAAGTCACCTATCTAAATCTGTACCGCACATATCCTGTCGGGATGGTGCGGGAATTATACCCCTCTGCTTCAGGAACATCGCTGGCGCAATGCAAGCCTGCCGCCTGTCAGGACGGTCAGTTGCTGGAGCTGCCCTGCAGGATGACGGCTTTGGTGGCTGCGGCAATCTTTTCTGGGTCGCCAAGGTAGTAGTGGCGGATCGGTTTCAGGTTGCCGTCAAGTTCATAAACCAAAGGCTGCCCTGTCGGGATGTTAAGCAAAGCAATGTCTTTGTCGTTGATGCCATCCAATTCCTTGATGAGGGCACGCAGGCTGTTGCCATGGGCGGCAATCAGGATGGTCTTGTCTTTATGCAGTTCGGGGACAATGACCTCATCCCAGAAACCCTTCACCCTTGCGACAGTATCCTTAAGGCTTTCAGTCAAAGGGATCTGGTTTTTCTTCAGTCCTGCATAGGCAGGATTTGAGTACGAAGTGCGGGAGTCATCTTCTGGCAGGGGATCTGCTGCTGTTTCGTAGCTTCTGCGCAACAGATGGACCTGGTGTTCTCCCAGCTTTTTGGCAGTCTCGGCCTTGTTCAACCCCTGCAGGGCGCCATAATGGCGTTCATTCAGGCGCCAGTCACAGACTGTCGGTGTCCACATGGCATCCATTTCATCCAAGACAATCCACAGGGTCCGGATAGCCCTTTTCAGCACAGAGGTATAGGCGATATCAAACCGGAAACCGGCTTCACGCAGGATGCTGCCTGCCATTGCCGCTTCCTGCCGTCCTTTTTCAGTCAGGTCAACATCAGTCCAGCCGGTAAAGCGGTTTTCAAAGTTCCAGGTGGACTGCCCATGGCGCATGAAAACGATCTTATGCATGATTGAAATGAAGATAAGTTATCCCGATGTTTGAAGCCTTTCTATTTTATAATGTATTCCGTTTTTAATCTTTGACTTTAGGCAGGTTAGTCCCGTGAATTTCATCAGAGACAACATTTTTCTTATCGGTGTTGCGGCTTATTGCATCGGTGCCTTGATCTGGCCTTACATCCGTACGACCGCAAAAGTGAACAATTCTGAGGCAACAACCCTTATCAACAAAGGGAAGACCACCATCCTTGATATCCGCACCAGGAAAGAATACCAGTCTGGCCATCTGCTGAATGCCGTGTCCATGCCTTTCCTGAGCCTGAAGGACCAGTTGGGACAGCTTGAGGAATCCTTCAAGAAGCAGCCGGTCCTGCTGATTGACCATGAAGGCAAGGATTCTGCTGCTGCCGCAAAGATCCTGAAAGAAAATGGTTTCACCAAAATCAACATCTTGAAAGGCGGTATGGCATCGTGGAACAAGGAAGGTCTGCCAACCACCAAATGACCGTCAGGTATGAAGATGACAGCAAAAGTGATTATGTACAGCACGTCCGTCTGCCCTTATTGCAGGATGGCAGAGCGGCTGCTTGCGGCACGGGGCGTGGAAAACATCAAGAAAATCCTGATTGATGGCAATGAGGAACTGCGTACGGAGATGATTGAAAAAACCAACCGCCGTACCGTTCCGCAGATTTTTATCGGTGATACGCATGTTGGCGGTTTTGATGACCTTTCTGCCTTGGACAAGGCAGGCGGCCTGGTACCTCTGCTGCAGTCAGCCTGATTGTTGAATTTTTAATGGAGTAATTTATGACCGAAGAAACAAAACAGCCGGTTTTCCAGATTCAGAGTGTTTATCTGAAAGACCTTTCCCTTGAACAGCCGAATTCCCCACAGATTTTCCTGGAAAAAGAAGCGCCTGGTTTTGATGTCGCCATCAATGTCAGTTACAACGAACTGGGCAACAACTTCTATGAAACAACCGTAACGGCTACTGTGACGGCAAAAATCGGAGAAAAGGTTGCTTATCTGGTTGAAGGAAAACAGTGCGGTATTTTCAATATCCAGGGTATTCCAGAAGAAGCGATGGATTCCGTCCTTGGCATCAATTGCCCGACAATCATCTATCCTTACCTGCGGGCGAATATCGCTGATACCATCACCAAGGCAGGTTTCCCACCCATCCATCTGGCGGAAATCAATTTCGAGGCTCATTACCGTGAACGCGTCCAGGCAAAGGCTGCCAAAGCAGAAGCCCCTGCCGCTGTCCAATAACCTGAGGGTTGTCTGGGAAAATGAATATTGCGATTCTTGGTGCCGGAGCATGGGGGACTGCGATGGCAATCAGCTTGGCAGCCCGTCATCAGGTATTGCTTTGGGGACGTGAGACAGAACAGGTCCTTGAAGCCGAGAAGACCCGTGTAAACAACATGGGATTACCAGGCGTGAAACTGCCTGATACCCTGCATCTGACTGCGCACTTTGAACAGGCAGCCAATCATGGTGCGGGTTCTGCGGGTCTGGTGATTGTGGCAACATCTGTTGCTGGGCTGCGTCCAGTACTCAGCCAACTCAGGGACTATCCTGTCAGGAACGTCATCTGGCTTTGCAAAGGGTTTGAACGGGATACCGGTCTATTGCCGAACCAGGTTGCAAAAGAGGTCATCAACGGCAAGGATATCCATGTCGGTGTGCTGTCAGGTCCCTCCTTCGCCCAGGAGGTGGCGGCAGGATTGCCTTGTGCATTGACCATCGCCTCCCAGTCTGAAGTCTTACGGGGGATTGTCGTCGGTGCGATGAATGCAGGCATGATGCGCATCTATTCCAGTGACGATGTCGTTGGTGTGGAGGTCGGTGGTGCCTTGAAGAACATCCTCGCTGTCGCAACAGGGATTGCTGATGGCATGTCGATGGGACTGAACGCACGGGCGGCATTGATGACGCGCGGACTGGCAGAAATCACCCGGATGGGGATTGCATTGGGCGGCAGGCTGGAGACCTTCATGGGTCTGACGGGTGTGGGTGACCTGGTCCTGACATGCACAGGCGACCTGTCGCGTAACCGGCGTGTTGGCTTGGGACTGGCAAAAGGCAAAACATTGAAAGAAGTGGTTGCCGAATTGGGGCATGTGGCTGAGGGGGTCAACTGTGCACATACGGTCCGTGAGCTTGCCCAGAAAATGGGCGTGGAGATGCCATTGACTTTTGCTGTTGCCAGTGTGCTGTTTGATGGTGTTTCCATCAAAGATGCGGTTGCACAGCTGATGTCACGCCATGTCCGTGATGAAAACGATGTGCTTTACCGCCAGACACGGTAACTTGGGGAAGATTGGAAAGAACATGGGCATGTCTGCTTGTCAGGCATGCCCATG
>CALGGD010000363.1 GCA_937916185.1 uncultured Oxalobacter sp.
ATGACCAACGGCCTGCCGAACGCCTCCGCAGCACAGGCACGGGTATAGTCGTCCGGTGTTGAACCGATGCCGCCACAGCAGAACACAATATCGCCCGAAGCATGGGTTTCTTTAAGCACCGCTGTGATGCGGGCTGGTTCATCCCCAAGATAACGCGCCCAGCCAAGCTGGAGCCCCCGTTGCCTCAACAGTCTGATGACGCTGCTGAAATGCCTGTCTGTGTATTTGCCGGAAAGGATTTCGTCACCGATGATGATAAGTCCGATTGTCATGATGTTCTGTTTTCAGGAAGTCCATGGATGTTGCCCTCAATTCTGACATATCATTGGACAGGTGGTATATTGTCCAAGGTTTTTGTTCCGCTCACGGGCGGATTTTCTGAGGAGGTTTTATCTTATGGAAGAATTGAAGACGATGGCAAGGGGACTGCAGTACATCGACCATGTCATCGGAACAGGTACCGAAGTCGGCAGGGGCTCTCCCTACATCAGGGTACACTACACGGGCTGGCTGAAAAATCCAGATGGTTCCAAAGGGAAGAAATTTGACAGCAGTTTCGACCACAACCAGCCTTTCCGTTACCCATTCAACAGGGGGATGAGAGCCGGTGGCCGCCGTACCCTGTATATCCCCAGTGACCTGGCATACGGACCAAACGGCATCGGCGGGGTGATCCCACCTAACGCTGACCTGATTTTTGAAATCGAAGTCCTTGACGCCTGACCATCTGCTGAATCACAACAAACCCTGTTCGGCAAACGAACAGGTTTTGTTGCCTGCGACCACGATATGGTCAAGCACCGTCACATCCACCAGCCGCAACGCGTCTTTCAGCAATTGGGTCAGGTCGATATCCGCACGGCTGGGATCCGGCACGCCTGATGGATGGTTATGGGACAGGATGACATTGGCGGCATTGAGGTTCAGCGCTTCCTTCACCACTTCGCGGGGATAGACACTGGTCCTGGTCAATGTCCCTTTGAACATCTCCCTGGCTTCAATCAAACGGTTCTTGACATCGAGGAACAGGATGACAAACGACTCATATTTCCTGTTGTGGTAATGAAGCTGCAGATACCGTTTCACACTGTCAGAAGAAGTCAGGACAATTTCTTTCTGGCTGAGTTCTTCTGTCAGCAGCCGCTTTGAAATTTCCACAATCGCTGCCAGGAGCGTCATTTTGGCAACACCGATCCCTTTGACGCTTTTCAGTTCTGCTTCAGTTGCTGTCAGCAACGCAGAAAAGGAGCCGAAACGCGCCATGATCTCACGGCCAAGTTCCACCGCACTCTTTCCCCGGCTGCCCGTCCGCAGGAAAAGTGCCAGCAGTTCCGCATCAGTCAATGCACCGGCTCCCCGTTCCAACAGTTTTTCCCGGGGACGTTCATCAATCGGCCAGTCAGTGATTGCCATAGGATGTCCTATAATGTCAGGGATTGAGACGACGGCACCATAACCTATGGAACCGTTTGGGATATTGTACTGAATTTTCCAGCATGAAACTGATTCTTGCCCAACCCCGTGGTTTCTGTGCTGGCGTAAAACGCGCCATCGAAACGGTTGAACGGGCGCTTGCCCTGTTCGGGCCGCCCATTTACGTCAGGCATGAAATCGTCCATAACACCTATGTGGTCGGCAACCTGCGGGAAAAAGGAGCCGTTTTCATTGAAGACCTGGATGAAGTCCCGCCTGGCAGTATCCTGATTTTCTCCGCACACGGGGTTTCCCGTACCATCCGCCAGGATGCCGAGGCAAGAAACCTGACCCTGTTTGACGCCACCTGCCCATTGGTGACCAAAGTCCATGCCGAAGTCCACCGTAAACGGCTTGAAGGACATGATGTGATTGTCATCGGACATAAAGGGCACCCTGAAGTGGAAGGCACTTTGGGGCAGTCTGGAACCGGTATGCATCTTGTCAGCCATATCGAGGACATTGACGGGATTTCAGTTCCAGACCCGGACAAGGTCGCCTATGTTTCCCAGACAACACTGTCAGTGGATGACACTGCCACCATCATCGATGCCCTGAAAAAACGGTGGCCGAAGATTTCCCCTCCCCCCAGGAGCGATATCTGCTATGCAACCACCAACCGCCAGGAAGCAGTCAGACAGCTGGCCAGACAGACAGGAATGATTCTGGTCGTCGGCAGTGCGAACAGCTCCAATTCAAACCGTTTAAGGGAAATGGCGGAAAGAAATGGAGCCAAAGCGCACATGGTGGACAATGCGTCCCAGATTCAACCCGCCTGGCTGGCTGGACATGAATGCATCGGCATTACAGCAGGCGCCTCCGCACCTGAAATCCTGGTCCAGGAAATCGTTGGCCTGTTGACCAGTTATGGGTACAACGAGGTCAGCGAGCTGGAAGGTATGCAGGAGACCATCTTTTTCGGTTTGCCCAAAGGGCTCCGTCCTTCCGGCCAGCATGGGGAAGGGCGATAGTCCCCTCCGGCAATGAATGCCCTGCCTGCCGCCCGGCTTCCCTGAAAATGACCTTGATTGTATGGTAGAATCAGAGGTTATCCGAATCAACTTTTCATGGGAAGAAAAACATGTCCGGACACAGTAAATGGGCTAACATCAAACACAAGAAAGCGGCGGCAGATGCGAAACGTGGCAAAATCTGGACCCGTCTGATCAAGGAAATCACCGTTGCCGCCCGCCTTGGCGGGGGAGACATCGACAGCAACCCCCGCCTGCGTCTGGCAGCAGACAAGGCTTTTGCCGCCAATATGCCTAAGGAAAATGTGAAACGGGCCATTGCCCGTGGCACTGGCACCCTGGACGGCGTGAACTATGAAGAAGTCCGCTATGAAGGCTATGGCATCAATGGTGCGGCAATCATTGTTGACTGCCTGACAGACAACCGTGTCAGGACGGTTGCCGATGTCCGCCATGCTTTCACCAAATATGGCGGCAACATGGGAACGGCCGGTTCCGTGGCTTTCCAGTTCAAGCACTGCGGCCAGCTGATGTTCGCACCAGGCACCGATGAAGAGGCATTGATGGAAGCCGCGCTGGAAGCCGGTGCCGATGATGTCATCACAGACGAAGAAGGCGGTATTGAGGTCATCTGTGAACCCAACAACTTCGTCGCTGTCAAAGAAGCTATTGAAGCCGCCGGTTTCACGCCTGAAGTCGCTGAGGTTATCATGAAACCTGAAAACGAGACTGAATTCACTGGCGAGGCTGCGGAAAAAATGCAGAAACTCCTGGATGCCCTTGAAGACCTGGATGATGTCCAGGAAGTCTACACCAACGCCATCATTGACAATGGTGACGACTGAACATCCGATAATCGGCTGCTGAACCGTTTTGAACAACACCGTTAGGAATATCTGATGAAGATTCTTGTGATTGGTTCCGGAGGACGCGAACATGCATTGGCATGGAAGCTGGCACAGTCTGAAAAAGTGGGGAAAGTATTCGTTGCACCGGGCAATGGAGGAACCGCATTGGAGGACAGGCTGGAGAACATCGCTGTTTCAAGCTCTGATGCACTGGCGGATTTTGCAGAACAGAACCGCATAGCCCTGACTGTCGTCGGCCCTGAAGCCCCCCTGGCAGCAGGTATTGTCAACACTTTCCGTGCCCGTGGGCTGAAAATCTTTGGCCCGACCAAAGAAGCCGCCCAGCTTGAGAGTTCAAAGGATTTCGCCAAGGCATTCATGAAACGGCACAATGTGCCTACGGCAGATTACCAGACCTTCACAGACCCAGAGCAGGCGCATCAGTATATCGATGCAAAAGGCGCCCCGATCGTCATCAAGGCAGACGGCCTCGCTGCCGGCAAGGGTGTGATTGTCGCCACTTCCCTGCAGCAGGCGCATGAAGCTGTGAACATGATGCTGGCAGGCAATAAATTCGGGGAAGCCGGATCCCGGGTGGTCATCGAAGAATTCCTCGAAGGTGAAGAAGCCAGTTTCATTGTCCTGGTCGATGGCAAGAACATCCTCCCATTGGCAACCAGTCAGGATCACAAGCGCCTGGAAGACCATGATGAAGGTCCCAATACCGGTGGGATGGGCGCATATTCCCCTGCCCCGATTGTGACCCCATCGCTGCATGCAAAAATCCTCAGGGAAATCATCGTGCCGACAGTAAACGGCATGCGCAGTGATGGCATCCCTTTCACCGGCTTCCTGTACGCCGGCCTGATGATTGACAAAGAAGGCAATCCCAAGACACTGGAATTCAACTGCCGTATGGGTGACCCGGAAACCCAACCCATCATGTCCCGTCTGAAAAGTGACCTTGCAACAGTCCTTGAGCATGGCGTGAACGGGACATTGGATCAGGTCGAACTGGCTTGGGACAGGCGTATTGCATTGGGTGTTGTCCTTGCTGCGGCAGGCTATCCTGACAGCCCGCAGAAAGGAGCCGTCATCACCGGCATTCCCGCTGAAACGGAAAACGGCAAGGTTTTCCATGCTGGGACGAAGCTGGATGACGCAGGCAACCTGCTGGTTTCTGGTGGCAGGGTCCTTTGTGCAGTCGGTCTTGCCGACACCATGCGTTCTGCCCAGCAGAGTGCCTACCGGTTGGTCGAAGCCATCCACTTTGAAGGTGTCCAGTACCGCAGGGATATCGGCTGGCGTGCATTGAAACCCCATGAAACCGTCTGACAAAGGATTGAATTGACGCAAAAATGCATGTTGCTGCTTGGAGGCAGTTTTGATCCCGTCCACTCAGGACATGTTGAGCTTGGCAGATATTTCTGCCAGCTCTTCAGGACAGATGCATTGCGTCTCATCCCGGCGGGAAACCCTTGGCAGAAGCCTTCATTGTCTGCATCGCCTGACCACCGCATCGCCATGCTGGAACAGGCTTTTGCAGATTCTGGGTTGGCTTTCACCATCGACCATCAGGAAATCGACCGTCCGGGGGCTACTTATTCATTCGATACGCTGTCGAACATCCGCAAGGAAGTCGGGGAGCAGGTCTCTCTGGTGTTCCTGATGGGGGCTGACCAGCTGCACCGCCTGCATACCTGGCACCGATGGCGTGAACTGCTGAACCAGACAAACTTTGCTGTTACAACACGGCCAGGATCACCAGAACCATTGAAAGGACTGCCCCCAGAAACCATGGAAATGATCCTTCCACATATCGCTGAACCAGATGAAATTGCATCAGTCCCAGCGGGAACTGGTGACGACCGAAGAATATACCGAATTTGAATTGGTCATGCGCCCCCCGACTGACTTCAAGGCGC
>CALGGD010000364.1 GCA_937916185.1 uncultured Oxalobacter sp.
GGTCTACACCAAAGAAGGGGGCACGGGAACCGATGCCAACGGTTGACAATAAAATCCAGTGCCATATTAACCGCATAACGCCCTGACCCTCAACCTGTAGTTCTCGAAGTTCCTGAAGCCATAAGCCCTCCTCTGGATCAGCTTCATCTTCCTGTGGAACCCCTCGGTGATGCCGTTGCTCCGGCTGAACCGGAACATCCTGACAACCTCCTCCTTCCACGAGGTCAATGTCTTACCCAAAGTCTTCAATGGTGGGAAAGGAGAGCCAACCAGCTGCTGGAGATAGGACAGGAACCTGGGAATCAGCCTTCTGCATCCCGCCATGGTCTGGTTCCTCGAACGGAGCAGGTCATTGAGGTCATGCCAGAAACCGTAAAGCGCCTGGATGACCGGCTGTCCCTCGAAATACCGCTTGAGCCGGGATGCCTGCGGCTTGCCAAGCTTGGACCTTGCCAGGGTCATCAGCCGCATCAGGTTCCCCCTGTTGTAGGACAGGTTCTCCTCATCCAGTTCAGTGAGGACCTGCCGGAAACGTTCATTGACCAGCCGTATGACATGGAAGCGGTCCAGCACAATCATGGCATTGAGGAACCATCGCCTGACAAGGGTGCGGTATGCCCTGTTCATGTCCATGCAGACGATCCTGACCTTGTCCCTGCCCCTGAGGGAACGGATGAAGCCGCCGAGGGTGCCGCTGTCCCTGCCGAGGGCGACATCGAAGACCCTGCGGTGCCTGAGGTCGCAGAAGGTCGTGGCAAAGCCATGCCTTCTGGTGAACCGGTGCTCGTCGATACCCAGGATCCTGGGGCAATGAGGGAAAATCCTGCGGTTCTCCAGATCAAGGACATGGTGGTAGAAGCGTTCCACAGAGGCTGTGCCGATGCCGTAGTCCCTTGCGACCGTCGAGACGGGGCATCCCCTGTTGCAGGCAGCGAAGACAGAGCGTTTCAGGGCTTCCGACGAGCGGCTCCATAGGCTGACCCCGGCAATCCTGGTGTTGAAATAACGCCGGCATCCAAGGCACAGGAACTTGTGGCACCTCACCTTCAGGATGGATGCCCTGTCGAATATCCTGCCGTTGTTGATGTACCGCCAGAAAGAATCCTTGGTGCGCAGGGAGGAGCAAGCGCAATGGGGACACTGCCTTTTGCCGGTCCATGAGGTCTCAAAGACAGCGGGTTTGTCGGAAAGCATCCTGGTGATGCGGAGTTCAGGCAGTCCAGATAGAATACATTGATTGTTCCCCGCCTTCATCTGGTGGAACAGTCACTTCCCTTTCAAGTTGTTTGTGATTGACTGGAAAAACTCTTTGCCCCATACATCCAGCGCCACCGGATTGCGTATGAATGGAAGCACGTCATTTTTTGCCTGTGCATAATCAATCATCTCAAAGCGTTTGAAAAGAATCTGCTTGATTTCGTCCAATGTCATATCCTCCCGTGCGCCTTTGAAACCAGAATCCACCAACCGTGCGTTCAGGTGTTTCAGATTGACCGGTACTTTTCCAGCGAGATAGAACACATAATCATAGAGATCCCTGCCTTTGATCCTGGTCTTCCATGCACGGCATATGACGGCATGGAGCTTTCCTGCAAAAAGGGAAGGCATATCATACATGTTGATTTCATAAGGAATGGGCTGGAGCCTGAACTGCCGTTCAAATGCAGCATATGGAGGCGGCATGGTATCGATCTCAAACTTGACCTTGATCAGCTCGGAACCAGCAACTGCCCGTGCAAGCCGTTCATCCGCATAACACAGCAAGAGATGTTCACGGGTATTACCCTTCATGAAAGCTGACTGAATATCAGAAGCCTTCGTCTTGACCTTCTCTTCCGCCTTGAAGCGGAAACCATATGCAGCAAGTTCTTTCTCAACGGCGGAAAGGTATGTATCCAAGCGGAATTCGGAATCTGGCTTCATCAACGAAAAATCCAAATCTTCCGAAAAACGGTCAAGTCCGTGGAAAATGCGGAGGGCTGTGCCACCATAAAACGCCGCCGACTGAAAAAAACCTGCCCGTGACAGTCCGCATAAGACGATTTCCTGCACCACTTCCTTGATGCTGTTCTTCTTGTCAGTCAGTGTTTTGGATTCATGCTGCGAAAGCATCTGTTCAATAATACTGTTCATCTTTTCAGCCCCCTGATCATAGAAACCAAAAGTCGGTGGTTAGCTGTCCGATACAGTCCTGCAAACGAAGACATCTTATCAAGGTCCGCATTCAGGAATGCCGCTTCATCAATCCGCATATCCTCAAACAGAAGCTGACGGAGTTCTGACCTGTTCGCACAGGGAGAGCAGGTATAAAGGACATCGCAGATGGCTTTCTCTGGCGACGCAACAACAAAACTGTATCCCTCCTCCGAGTACAGCCTGGTTCCATAAGGAAATGCAGGGATTGGCACATCACGGTAGGTGAACACGCCAAAGGGCGTTTCATACCGCCTTTTCTTCTTCTTGCCGCAGGTGGCAGAGGTAAAGACGTAAACAGCCTCGGGAATGAAATCGTGCCAAGCAAGCGCAAATTCGAAAGAAAGATAAGACGGACCGTAAATGCTTCCTGCTAGATAATGCCCCGGCACAGAACGGTCTGTCTCATAGAGACCTTTGATGACAGGTATCAGATGCCCACTCTTGACCATCCTGCCGATTTTAGCGGCAGGATTCGTATAAGATCCGTATTGCTGAAGGAGCATTCCTGTTGAATTTATCATATTTTCACCACTAACTGCAATATTACTGCATTTACCGGTGAAAATAAATAGATTCAAGTCAAATTAATTATAGGGGTATTGTCCCCCCCTGTTTCCAAATGAAAAGTGGGCTTGGTGATAGTGTTTTCAACGAAAATCCTTTTCCAGATTGAACGAAAATCAGGTTATTAAGGCAACTCTGAGAAACCCAAGCGCCGTAGGGTCATATCCTATAAACTGGAGGGATCACAGACTACCCGCATCTTTGGCTGAGAAACTCAATAAACCTCAGAGCTACGTCAGCAAGATTGAAACCGGTGAGCGGGCAATCTCCTTCCTAGAAATGCGGACAATCTGCAAAACCTGCAAGATGGATTTCACGAAGTTCATCAAAGGACTCGAAACTGACCTGGCTGATTCCGGTGACTGAGGTTAAGTCCCGTTGCGGAGAACCGCAAGATAATCACTATAGGCAAAGGTCCTGTTCCTGTTCGCATTCTCTGTCTGTACCAGGATACCGGCTTCAATCAATCTGCGTACAACAGAGGAGACCGTGTTGTACGAAATTTCCAGGGCATCTGATGTCTTTCTGATGTCAATGATAGGGTTTGCCTGAAGATAATTAAAGACGAGCATCGCATTCTTGGATGCCCGCCCAAATCCCGCAACAATATTTTCATTCCTGTCATGGAGAGCAGTCAGCTTATCAACAGCATCAATCGCATCCTTTGCTGACTCATATATCGCTGAAAGGAAAAACCGTATCCATTGTTCATATGTTCCTTTGCTCCTGACTTCCATCATCCGGTCATAGTATTCAATGCGGTTTTTCTTCAGGAAATAAGAAATATACAGTGCCGGGGTTGTCAGGATTCCATGCTGCATGAGGAAAAGAGTAATGAGCAGTCGCCCGATGCGCCCGTTCCCGTCAAGGAAAGGATGTATTGTCTCGAACTGGTAATGGATGAGAGCTGCACGAATCAGTGGATCAAGCCTGTCTTCTCCATTCATGTATTTCTCAAGGTCAGCCATGGCTGTCTGCATGTCTTCAGGATTTAGCGGGATATACCGCGCGTCCTTTAGGGTACTGCCCTGCCCGCCAATCCAATTCTGTGAATACCTGAATTCACCTGGGCTTTTCTCCTGACCTCTCACATCTTCCATCAGGACAGCATGTGTTTCGCGGATCAGCCTGTTGCAAAGAGGAAGTGTCTCAAGCCTTTTGACCGCATACTCAGTCGCCCTTATGTAGTTGATGACATCAGCGACGTTCCGATTGGTGTTTGCCTCCAACATCGGATCAAGCACATCTTCCAAGGTCGCCTGTGTCCCCTCAATCTGTGAAGACATCAGCGCTTCTTTCCTGACATACATGGAAACGAAAAGATCCATATTGGGGATTCTGGAAGCAATGCTTTCAAGTGCAGAAACCGCATTGTTAGCCTTCACAAGCAGTGCCAGCATATCTTCATCAATCTGTACAGGCGGATCCGGTGGCAATGGATTCGGGGAGAAAGACAGATATACAGCCTTCCCAGAAAGGTTCCTTCTAAATACTCCAGCGCGGTTGCCCATAATTCTCAAACTAAGGTTGAAACAAGATAAAGAATACAGTCCTCTTATTTCAATTTCAAGCATAAACTTGAAATAACGGTAAGGATTTCTCTGCCTTATTTCAATTTCCACTACTTATAGGCTGTATACCCAGAATAACTGTGCCCTGACCTGGCAATCCAGGAAAAATCCCCTTTTTTCGTCAGGTTTTCATGAAACCCGGATTATTTGACTGACCTATACACGATTGCCGGAAAGTGCCTATACCCCTACGGCCCGTACAAACGTGTTCGTCCGTTTCTCGTGACCGATGGTAGTGGGTACAGGTTCTCGCGGATTGATCGCTCGAGTGATTCGTAGCTGCTTCCAGGCAGGTCGGTACGGCCGATTGAGCCTGCAAAAAGGACATCACCTGCAATCAGGATGCCGGTTGGTGCATCATAGTAGACGACGTGCCCAGGCGTATGGCCAGGACAGTGGAAGACCTGCAGTTTCTGCGAGCCGACATGGATCACATCACCCTGCTCAAGCCACCTGTCCGGCCTGAAGGAACGGTTCCTTGGCAACCCTGGCATATAAGGCGGGATAAAATCAAGCCGCGCCACAAGTGGCAGGGCATCGCGGTGGGGACCATCGATGGGGACACCGAACAGGTCTGCCAAATCCTTTGCACGCCCGCAATGGTCCTGGTGGCCGTGGGTGACAAGAATCCGTTCGAGCTCGACGCCTTGACGCCCCAATTCCGCTGCAATCGATTCGATGTCACCGCCCGGATCTGAGACTGCAGCACGATTCGTCTTCTCGTCGATAATCAATGTGCAGTTCTGTCTGATTGGCGTAACCGGTATGACGATGTACCTCATTTCCACCTCCTTTTACTACGTGCCATTCCCAATTGGAAAACAGTATATCCTGAACGGGCTGTGCCATGCACAGTCCAGCGGAGCCAGGGAACCCAGCCTGCGAAATCCGCTATATGACAACCCTGGCAACAATCAAACGCTGTACCAATCTGGTCTGCCCATATGCTTTCAATACCTTTTCTTCAATGACATTCAAGAGTACATGCAGATATTTGTGATGCATTTGATATACCGCTTCTGGAGATGGACAGCCAAAATCTTCTTCATGTAAATTCTGTTTCTCATACCTTTTTTTTCCCCTGATAAGTTATCCCGTTCCCTGAGAATTGAATTCTGAAGCTGGTTAAAACTCCGTGCCATACTCCCTTTTTTGGTCAATATCGTAGATTTATTCTCCTGAATGGCAAGTTTGGCGTAAAATTACCAACGGTTATGCTGGCATAGCTCAGTTGGCAGAGCGTCGCCATCACACGGCGAAGGTCGCAAGTTCGATCCTTGCTGCCAGTACCATCGGCATCCTAAATGAGGGCTTTTAGCCGAGCCCTCATCAAATCACCTGATTTAATGGCATTCATTTGTACGGAAAACAATCCTGGCTGACTTCAGACCAGCCTTTTCCGCCGACTGATTTCATTGTCATAAGCCATTCTTTCCTCTTTCGTGAAACAGCAGAAATAGATATCCATTACGACACCGGGATGACTGTCAAGCCATGCCCTGACAGACTCCACGGCCACCTCTGCCGCTTCATCCAATGGATAGCCATGCCCTCCTGTTGCAAGGCTTGGGAAGGCTATGCTGGCGCAGCCATTGTCTAAAGCAAGGTCAAGCGATGCTGTATAACAGGATGCCAAAAGTTCTTCATCCTGTTCAGTACCGTGATAGATAGGACTGACAGCATGGATGATGTAATCGGCATGTTGGATGCCATATGCCCCGGTTATTTTTGCCTTGCCTGGCTCACATCCTCCTAATTTTCTGCAAGCATCGAACAATTCCGGACCTGCAGCAGCATGGATAGCTCCATCAACACCGCCGCCACCAAGCAAGCTGGCGTTGGCTGCACAGGAAATTCAGGCAGATATGTGGATGGTAATGGCACACAGAAAGAGGAGCGTATCTTGGAGATATGTGCTTAAAGTGCATGGGCTTGGATGACAGGCCTGTCAGAAAGCGGTGGCAGCAAGCAAAATCTTTCCTTGCCAAAAAGTTATCTCTTGCTACCACCAGACCTTTCATTGATACGCTGTATTGCCAGCAGCCAATCCATCGGCACAGCCGATAGTCTGGCGATAACCGCATCAATGCAGTTTACGGAAACCAAGTTCCTTACGGTGCTGCCTCATCCGTTCAACAAACAGCGTCGTGTGATTCTGTTCAAGAGGCTTGCCGCCAACGTGCTTTGAATGACGCATGGCATCCCTGAGCATCATTTCGGCGATGTTCCAGATAAGGGCGGTGACTTTTTTCTTATCGCCATTGGCGAAACGGTAGATTTCATCCAACAGATTCTCTGTCATTTCATTGCAGAAGCTGTCGAAGATATCTTGTTTGATGTTCAGGTCAATCATCTTGCTTCCTTTCGTGCGCAGGTGCCCGTCATGTTCCTCCGGGCTCTGGTTCTGATTACCCAAAAGCTGATGGTTTCAGCTGTGGTTATTTCATACTAGCATTAGTTCGCCCCTATATTTGTTAGCTTTTGTAAAAAGCGTCACTGAGCGTTTCTGTCTTACCCGTCCTGAAGATCCGGGTTTTACGGGGCATTCAGATAAAAAATGCCCATCCGGTAAGATGAGCATTTTCCTGTCTGGAAGGAAGCAGCCGCTGTCCAAAACGGTTCCATTCAATGTTTCTCTGTTTTTTCTGTTTTCTCTACCGGTTTCTGATTCGCTTCAGCAGGTATTGGGGTCTTGGCATCCAGCAGCTGGACAAAGACCTCATTTCGCTTCACCATTGCCAGCTCACTTCTGGCTCGCTCTTCAATGGCTTCATCCCCTTCCTGGAGGCTCTTGATATCTGTCGCCAACCGCGCGTTCCTGGCTTTCAGTTCTTCATTATGCTTGGTCGTGGTCGCCAACTGGTTTTTCAGCTCCCAGACACGCATCCATCCCCCCTTTCCAAACCAGAGCGGGTATTGGATAGCGACAACAAGAAGTGCCAGTATGATGGTTACAGCTCGTTTCGATGTAAACATGTCTGCCTACTGAAAAGACGTTACAGGCTGCGCCACTGCGTCCAAATCCACAAACCTTATCGAATGCAGTAAAAAGCATCCCTTCCTGGATAACTTGCCACCTCGCCTAAATCTTCCTCAATACGGAGAAGCTGGTTGTACTTGGCTATACGGTCGGAACGGGACAGGGAACCTGTCTTGATCTGCAACGCATTGGTACCGACAGCCAGGTCAGCAATCGTGGAATCCTCGGTTTCGCCGGAACGGTGGGAGACGACAGCGGTATAGCCCGCACGTTTCGCCATTTCAATCGCTGCAAAAGTCTCGGTCAACGTACCAATCTGATTGATTTTGATCAGGATGGAATTGGCAATGCCCTGTCTGATGCCCTCACGCAGAATCTTCGTGTTGGTGACAAACAGGTCGTCCCCGACAAGTTGGACACGGTCTCCCAACCTTTCCGTCAAGTAAGCCCAACCATCCCAGTCATCTTCAGCCATTGCATCTTCAATCGAAAGGATTGGATACTTGTCACACCAGCTTTCCAGCAATCCAGTGAATTCCTCAGCCGTAAGCACCAGGCCTTCACCTGTCAGATGGTATTTCCCATCTTTATAAAATTCACTGGCTGCACAGTCCAAACCGATGCAGACATCCTTGCCAGGCTTATACCCGGCTTTCTCAACCGCAGACAGAATCAGCTGGATGGCTTCTTCATGGTGGGCGATGGAAGGTGCAAATCCACCTTCATCACCGACTGATGTCGGCAGTCCCTTTGCCTGCAGGATCTTTTTCAGCGCCTGGAACACTTCTGCCCCGCAACGGAGTGCTGCCGAGAAAGTCGGCAAACCGACAGGGATAATCATGAATTCCTGGATATTCAGGTTGTTGTCTGCATGGGCACCACCATTGACGACATTCATCATCGGCACTGGTAGCTGCATACCAGCAGAACCCCCAAAATAACGGTACAGGGGCAACCCGGCTTCTTCAGCCGCCGCCTTTGCCACAGCCAGTGAAACCGCCAGCATCGCATTGGCACCCAGGCGGCTCTTGTTCTCAGTGCCATCCAAATCAATCAATGTCCTGTCCAGGAAAGCCTGCTCACTGGCATCCAGACCAATAATCGCCTCAGCGATTTCTGTATTGATATGTTCAATGGCATTCAACACACCTTTACCATTGAAACGGCTGGCATCACCATCACGGAGCTCAATCGCCTCGCGTGAACCGGTTGATGCGCCAGAAGGGACAGCAGCACGTCCCAAGACACCCGATTCCAACAGGACATCACATTCAACAGTCGGATTACCACGGGAATCCAGGATTTCACGACCAATGATATCAACAATCGCACTCATATATTTTTAAGCAATTAAAATCTTTTTATTATCAAATAATTATCAGAAACCGAAGCCAGCCATGCCAGTCTGTTTGACAACCTTGTCCAATGCAAGCAGCTGAGTCAGCAGATCTTTCATACGACCCAACGGCACCGCATTCGGACCATCTGACAGTGCTTTCTCAGGATTCGGATGGGTTTCCATGAACACCCCAGCCACGCCAACCGCCAAGGCTGCCCTTGCAAGAACCGGCACAAATTCACGCTGACCGCCTGAAGCATTCCCAAGACCGCCTGGCAGCTGGACGGAATGGGTGGCATCAAAGACAACCGGACAGCCTGTCTGACGCATGATTGCCAGGGAACGCATGTCTGAGACGAGGT
>CALGGD010000365.1 GCA_937916185.1 uncultured Oxalobacter sp.
CCAAACCGTTGGGCGAGCCACCCTGTCAATGGCACCATGATTGCTTCGGCAACCGCATAAGAGGTGATGACCCAAGTGCCTTGGCTGTTCGAGGCACCCAGACCGCCTGCAATATGGGCGACGGATACATTCGCGATGGTGGTATCCAATACGGCGACAAAATTCCCTGCCGCCAGCACCAGGGCGGTGATCAGCAGGGCGGAGCCATTCAGTTCCCACTTTGTTTCTTCTTCAGCCATTCAGGATCCCGGTCAGGTGCGGATAAGCTGTCATTCCTGTTTCCCGTCACTGGTGGTGTCGATGGTCACTTCCATCGAAAGGCCGACCTGCAGCGGATGGGCTTTCAGTTCTTCAGGATCAAGCCGGATGCGGACAGGCAGGCGTTGGACAACCTTGATCCAGTTGCCCGTTGCGTTCTGTGCGGGAATCAAGGCGAATGCAGAGCCGGTTCCGCCGGAGAAGCCGTCAACGACACCATGGTATTCAACGGAGGAACCATGGATATCTGAAATTACCGTTGCTTTCTGCCCCGGCCGGACATCCTTCAATTGACCTTCCTTGAAATTGGCATCGACATGGACATCTTGGATGGGAACAACCGCCAGGACAGGGACACCGGGCTGGACTTTCTGCCCGACCTGGACAGTCCGTTTGGAGACAACCCCATCGACAGGTGCTTTCAGCACCGTGCGTCCAAGGTTGACGGAAGCCTGGTCTGCCCGTGCCCGTGCCTGGGCGATGGCGGCCTTGGCGGCATCAATCCGGGCTTTGGCAGAGGCGAGTGCATTTTCAGCAGCCGTGACTTCATCGGCAGAGACAGAACCGGAGTTGACCAAGGCTTTTCGGCGCTGCAGGTCAATGGATGCTTTTTTCAGGTCAGCCGTTGCAGCGGAAAGCTGCGCCTGTGCCATGCTTTCATCGGCTTTTGCCTGATTCAGGGCAAGACGGGTGTCTATCTCATCGATGACCACCAGGACATCGCCTTTCTTGACGCTCTGCGTGTCCACGACATTCACCTGTGAGACCGTCCCGGTGATTTCAGGTGTCACCTGCGCCACTTCTGTCGCTGTATAGGCGTTGTCTGTCGAGACGAATCTGGAGGCATACAGGAACCAGTATGCACACCAGGCAATGGCACAGCCAAGCACCACAAGAATCAGGATGGCGAACATCTTCCGGCGTTTGGTGGTTTTGGATTGAGAGGGGGCTTCCTGTACAGGAGCCATTGCTTCAGCATCATCGCTCATCTTAAAACTTCCTTCTTATGCAGCTGCCATCATCCAGGGACGGTCTGATGGCAAAAAGACTGCACAGTGTCAATATTTCTCGGTGACAGGACGGTCTGGGGTTTCTGGTTTCTCATAACCGCCGCCCAATGCCTTGACCATTGCGACATCCAATGTATAGACCCGTGCACGCAGGTCGGCTTGGGTGCGCAGCGTCTGCAGTAAAGTCTCTTCAGCACTCAGGACAGCCAGATAATTGGCAAGTCCACCTTTATAACGGTTCTGGACCAGCCGGTGGGCTTCCCGCGCGGCGTCCACTGCCAGACGGTTCTTTTCCAGTTGGGCGACCAGCTGCCGTTGGGAGATGACCGCATCACTGATTTCCTGAAAGGCATTGGTCAATGTCTGGTTATAGAGGCCTACCGCTTCAGCGTATTCAGCCCGGACACCTTCAAGCTGTGCACTCAGGCGGCCAGCGGTGAAAATAGGCAGATTGAAGGCAGGGACAACGCCATAATAATCTGAGCCGCTTTTGAATATCTTGGAAAGGCCTGCCTGATAGCCGATGAAAGCCGACAGGTTCACATCCGGATAGAATTCAGCTTTCTGGCGTTCAATCTGGCTGACCATGGATTCCACACGCAGGCGGGCAGCCGTGATGTCAGGGCGGCGTCCCAGCAGGGACATTTTCAGTTCAGCGGGCAGGCTGTAGCCGGCTTTCAGGTTCAGGACAGGGCGGTTGATGGCAAGTCCACGGTCAGGACCAGCGCCCATCAGGGCTGCCAGCCTGTTCCGTTGCAGGCCGATCCGTTCGTCAATGGCAATCAATTCCTGTTCTGATTCAGCCAGACGGGCTTCAGCCTGTTTCACAGCTGTCAGGGTATCCAGACCATGCTGGTAACGCTGGTTGAACAGGGACAGGTTCTGCCTGCGGACCTTCATGATTGAAGAAACAGTGTCTTTTGTATAGAACAGGTGCGCCAGCTCGCCGTATTCCACTGCAATCGCTGAGGCAATCATCAGGCGTGCCTGAGCGAAATCCGCCGCTGCGGCTTCTTCTGCTGAAATGGCGGCCTCCAGTGCAGAGCGGTTTTTGCCGAAGAAGTCCAGTTCCCAATTGAAATCAAGTCCCATGGAGCCGAATCCATGCGTGCCATGCGGGGCGAACTGTGGTGGCAGTGAATAGTTCTGGCTGATTTTCTGCGTACCGACCTGGGCTTCACCGTATGTCTGCGGGTATAAGGCAGATGCAGCAACACCGGTCATTGCCTGGGCATGGCGGAAACGGGCGGCAGCAACAGTCATCGAAGGGGAATTGGCAAGTCCTTCCTCAATCAAGGCATCCAGCTGACTGTCATGATAGGCAGTCCACCAGTCCTCTGCCGGCCAGTCCCGCTGGGGAGCCTTGAAAGCCTCCTGGGTTCCATATTGGTCAACTGTTTTCAGTCCAGGCGTCACACCTTCAGGCGGGATAGGGGCGCAGCCATTCAGGAGAAAGATGCTTCCTGCCAAGATGAGGCACATCAACAACCTGACAGATGGGCTTCGGCGGCATTGCGCGTTGACTGAAAACACATGGAACCCCTATATAAATAGGCTTAAAAGATGCTTTTAATAAACTGTACAGTACGGTATAATGATTATAGAAAATTATAACTGTACCGTCAACAGAAAGATAACTGAACCCTGATTATGAGAAGACGAACAGAAGCAAAACGTAATGCCATCCTGAAAGCGGCGGAAGAGCTTTTCCGGAAAAAAGGCTATCAGAATACGTCCATGAGCGAGATCACAGCAAAGCTGGGGGGCTCCAAAGCGACAGTTTATGGTTATTTCAAGTCCAAGAAACTCCTTTTTGAGGCTGTCATGAATGGCGCTTCATTGGAAAAATCTGATTTGGCTGCAGGTCAACAGGTATCTGGCGGTGAAAAACAGAAGCAGCTTGCATTGGATAGTCCCGTACCCATTGTTCCCATGGAAAATTATCAGGAGATGGCGCTTATCCTTGAAGAGTTGCTGAATTCCAAGGAGAATATCAAGGCAAGCATTTCTTTGAGAAAGGCTATGCGCATGTCGTCGGAAGCATAAAGCAGTTTTTCCTGGCGCGAATGGATAAGGGGGAACTCTGCCGGACAGATGCTGAAACCGTTGCCAGGCATTTCCTCTCCTTGATCCGGGGACCGGTGTTTGAATACCATCTTTTTGGTTATGGCATCATGCCCAAGGCGGAAATCCGGAAAAGGACCCGTCAGTCTGTAGATGCTTTCCTGAAGATTTACAATCCCCACTACTGTTTTCAATGCAAAGCACCTCCATTTTAGATAGATAGATGGATAGATGGATAGATGTGTAGTGAAAAATTTTTATCCACTAACCACTATTCACCGGCTACTATTCACTATTTACGGTTGAACAACTTCGCCCTCTGCTATAACCGCAATTTCGCCTTCACTTCCCGTAACTTTTGCTCCGCCTTTTACAACGACATCTTGAGCCAAAATTGCGTGGTCAACAACTGCTCCGTCCTC
>CALGGD010000366.1 GCA_937916185.1 uncultured Oxalobacter sp.
GACATCGAACGGATGCATGACTGCCGCAAACGGGTGAACCGGCTGCCATTGGGCGCTGCGGCACTGGCAGGCACTACTTTCCCGATTGACCGTGAACGGGTTGCCAGGACATTGGGGTTCGAGGATGTCTGCCGCAATTCGCTGGATGCGGTTTCTGACCGGGATTTCGCCATTGAATTCTGCGCCGCTGCCGCGCTGGTCATGACCCATATCTCCCGCCTGTCGGAAGAACTGGTCATCTGGATGAGCCCCCGTGTCGGTTTCATCGACATCGCAGACCGTTTCTGCACCGGCTCTTCCATCATGCCCCAGAAAAAAAACCCAGACGTGCCAGAGCTGGCACGCGGCAAGACAGGCCGTGTCAATGGACACCTGATTGGTCTGCTGACATTGATGAAAGGCCAGCCACTGGCATACAACAAAGACAATCAGGAAGATAAAGAACCGCTGTTCGACACCATCGACACCGTTTCAGACACGCTGCGTATCTTCGCAGACATGGTCAGTGCCATCACCGTCAAACCCGACATGATGCGTCAGGCGGCGTTGCAGGGTTACGCCACGGCAACCGACCTCGCAGATTACCTGGTCAAGAAAGGACTGCCTTTCCGTGCTGCCCATGAAGCGGTTGCCCGTGCTGTCCGTTTCTGTGTCGAGCATAACTGTGACCTCAGTGACATGACATTGGATCAGATGCGGGTATTCTCCCCGCTCATCGAATCTGATGTCTTGGGTGCTTTGACGTTGGAAGCCTCTGTCAGTGCCCGTGCCCATATCGGCGGTACAGCACCGGAACGCGTCAGAGAAGCCATTGCCTATCTGAGGAAGCGTCTGGAAACCTGATAAGAACCTGACTGGCAGGAGAACGCCGTGTTCCATATCTTTCAGTCCGCAGGATGGCCCATCTGGCTGTTGCTGATTGCCTCCATCATAGGGCTGGCATTGATTATCGAACGTTTCCATGCGCTCCGCCGGAGCCGCATCCTGCCAGACGGTCTCTTGGAACGTACCATCAGACGTTTCCAGGAAGGCAAGCTGGATGAACAGCAGATTGACCAGCTTGCAGGCAATTCGCCTTTAGGCATGGTGCTGGCAGCAGGCCTGCGCCATGCTGACCAGCCTAAAGAAGACATCAAGGAATCGATGGAAGAAGCCGGGCATACCGCCAGCCTGCAGATGGAACGGTTCCTGACCACCATCGGCACCATTGCCGCACTTGCCCCCCTGCTGGGACTGTTTGGCACGGTTGTCGGCATGATTGAGATTTTCGGGGCACAGCATGCCTCAGGCATGAACCCGACCCAGCTGGCACATGGTATCTCTGTCGCCCTGTACAACACGGGGTTTGGCCTGCTGATCGCGATGCCTGCCTTGGTCTGTTACCGCCATTTCAAGGCGCTGACCAACAGTTTCCTCATCCAGATGGAAGCCCAGGCATCCAAGCTGGTGGATGCCATCACCGCCGCCCGCCGTCCGGAATAAAGGCAGGTGCACCATGGATTTCCGCAGGCACAAAATCAGTGACACACCAGACATCAACCTGATTCCGTTCATCGATGTCCTGCTGGTCATCCTGATTTTCCTGATGGTCAGCACCACTTTCAGCAAATATGCTGAATTACAGATTTCCCTGCCGACCGCATCCACTGACAATGCCGCTGAACACCACCAGAACCTGGACATTGCGATTGATGCAACCGGTCAGATTATGGTCAATGGCGAAACCATCAAGCCTTTACCGCCTGCCCAGTTTGCGGCTTTCCTGCGCCAACGGGCTGACCGGCTTGCCAACGGTAACCCAACC
>CALGGD010000367.1 GCA_937916185.1 uncultured Oxalobacter sp.
GGAAAAACAGGGTATCTTCCAGGATACAACCCTGTAAGACCCTTTCGATTCCTGCTGGGCTTCTTCAGTCCGGCATGGTTTCAATGAAACAGGAAACGGTGGCATTGCAAGATGCCGCCGTTTTTGTATTCCTCCCTCCCCTGCCGGACTTCAGCACATAGAATAATGGGACTTTTATAGGACATCTTTTCCCATCAATTGAAAAAAAACGGCATACAAATTGCTTGAGTGCGATATCGGTAACCTTTCCCAGAAAGATTAGCAGTATCATGTTTCCATATGTTTAACTGTGATTCAGTAAGGCAATGACTGATTCTTTTTTCAATGGCGAGGTTTCCTACTCTCATTTTCTCGTTGACCTGACTGACAATATCCTCTCAGCCAAGAACTTCCCAAACCTGCTCCGGAACACCGCAAACAGACTGAATGAATTCTTCGGTCTGGATTTTGTGGCGATTGAAGTGCCCCATCTGCCTTCCTGCAACCTTCATGCATATTATGTGACGTATGAAGGACACCGGATTGACCGTTGTGATTGCGATATCCAGCCATTGCACCAGTCATTCCTGCATGAGATCATGCAGAAACGTGAAAAGCTCCTGCTGGATAAGACAAGGCTGCTTTCCTATAAGAAGCGGTTGCTGCATCAGACGCAGACACCTATTGAAAAACTGCTTTCCCTGCTTGACTTTCCATTGATGTCCGGCGATGAGGTGATTGGTGTCCTTGCTGTCGGCAGTTTCACCCAAGACAGCTTTTCACAGGAAACCATCAACGTGCTGGAGAAAGTCGCCCTGCGCATCTCGCTGGCATTGGACGCAATCCTCTCAAAAGGCCATGGGCTGGATTCCCTGATGTCTTTCCCGAGCGGACAGACCATCACGTTGGACACTTATATCCCTTCAAGCAGTGAGCTTTATGACCTGATTGGACAGAGCAAAGCCATCAAGGACATTCTCAGGCAGATTGAGATTGTCGCCGCCAGCAATGCCACTGTCCTGATCCTTGGGGAAACAGGAACCGGCAAAGGGCTGATTGCACAGACCATACACAATCTCAGCAAGCGGAAAGACCGGCAGATGATCCGTATGAACTGCACAGCCATCCCTTCCGACCTGATGGAGAATGAACTGTTCGGTCATGAGAAAGGGGCATTCACCGGAGCACAAGGCCGTGCCATCGGGCATTTTGAACAGGCAGACCACAGTACGCTGTTCCTTGATGAAATCGGTGACATGCCCATCGAACTGCAGCCGAAACTGCTAAGTGTCCTGCAGGAAAAACAGATCCGCCGACTGGGTGGGACAGAGGTCATTCCTGTCGATGTCAGGTTCATTGCCGCCACCAACAGCGACCTTCTTGCAAAAGTCAATGACAGGACTTTCAGGAGTGACCTTTACTACAGGCTGAATGTCTTTCCCATAACTGTGCCGCCATTGCGCGAACGCATAGCGGACATTCCATTGCTTGCAAAGTTCTTCACCCTGAAATTTGCCAAGAAGATCGGCAGGGACATAACTGAGATACCGGTCGCTACAT
>CALGGD010000368.1 GCA_937916185.1 uncultured Oxalobacter sp.
GCGGGTTTCATCATACTGGTCTGCGGCACGTTCGATATAAGGCGGCAAAGGCAGATGCCCATGGGATTCCAGCACATCAAAGACATTTTCAGGGAACCCCAAGATAAAAAACTCTCCTTGACGCCCCTCAACCTTCACAGGCAACTCATCATCAATCAGCACCATACTGCCGTCTTTCGGTGATTTGGATGCCCGGATTTTCGCCAAGGCAGACCGGTTGCCCAGAATCCGCTCAATCAGGATTTCAATCCTGCCTCCCGACTGCTTTGAACCATAAAAACGCGCTTTCAGCACCTTAGTGTCATTGAAGACCAGCAGGTCGCCCGGTTCAAGGAAATCCAGCAATTGACGGAAATGGCAATCCGTCAGACTGCGGTCCCCAACAACCAGCAGACGCGAAGCACTGCGCTGCTCAAGCGGCACTTGGGCAATCAGTTCTTTTGGCAGATTGAAATCAAAATCGGAAAGTGTGTACATACGGCAATATACTGAGACCAACCTTGGAAACCGGACTATCCCGAGAACGCAAGTATAGCGGTGTTTGACAATGCCGGTAAGGCATCTGACCCTGCTTTTCCTGAAGAGGGATTGATCCGTGATGTTCCGCGAAAAATGCCTGATAATAATAACGGTATCCGATATTTTATCCTGCATTGTCTTTCAACCACTGACATCGCCTTATGGACAGACTCAAAAAGTTAGGCATCCACTCAATGATGGACTGCGTCCTCCATCTTCCGATGCGTTATGAGGATGAGACCCGGGTGACTGCAATCCGGGATGCCTGCCGTCATCCTGCCGGTGCTGTGCAGATTGAAGGAACCATCCTGCGCAGCGAGGTTCAATACCGCCCTAGGAAACAGCTGCTGGTCACCGTGGCGGATGATACGGGTGAAATCTCTTTACGGTTCATCCATTTTTATGGCAGCCAAGTTAGGCAGCTTGCTTCTGGCAAACGCATCCGTGCCCGTGGTGAGCCAAAAGGCGGTTTTTTCGGAACAGAAATCATCCATCCTGTTTACCATATGGTTTCCGGAAACACCCCCCTGCCGACTGAGCTGACTCCCGTCTATCCGGCAAGTGAAGGCATTTCACAGAAAACCCTGCGCAGGCATATCGATACCGCACTCAATGATGCTCCCCTGACCGATACATTACCGGAAGCTTTGCTCAAAACCCTGAAACTGCCAGGCTTTGAACGTTCCATCCGTTTCCTGCACCATCCTGCAGCCGATGCTGATGTTGTGGCATTGTCTGAACGCAGCCATCCAGCATGGCAACGCATCAAATTCGATGAACTGCTTGCCCAGCAGCTGTCCATGAGAAGGGCACGGATGGCAAGACGGCGGCAAAAAGCCCCTCCTTTCCTGACCGTGGGAAAGCATACCCGGCAGTTCCTTGACCGGCTGCCATTCAGGCTGACCGCCGCCCAACAGAAAGCGCTGGATGAAATCAGGTGGGATCTGAGGGGAAGTTATCCAATGCAACGGCTGCTTCAAGGGGATGTCGGCAGTGGCAAGACGGTGGTTTCGGCACTGGCTGCCTTACAGGCCATCGACAGTGGTCATCAGGTGGCACTGATGGCCCCCACTGAAATCCTCGCTGAACAGCATTACCTGCGGATTTCTGAATGGCTGACGCCTATCGGCATTCCTGTTGCCTGGCTCAATGGCAGTATGAAGAAGAAAGAACGTACACCAATCCTGGAAACCATCGCCTCAGGTGACGCCCATCTTGTTGTAGGCACCCATGCGTTGATCCAGGATACGGTATCATTTGCCCGGCTTGGGCTTGTCATCATCGATGAACAGCACCGCTTCGGTGTCGGGCAACGCCTGATGCTGAGGAATAAAGGCAACGGTGACCATACCCTGCCCCATCAGTTGATGATGAGTGCCACACCGATTCCCCGCACGTTGGCAATGACTTTCTACGCCGACCTTGATGTATCCGTCATTGATGAACTGCCACCTGGACGCACCCCTGTCCTGACGCGCCTGATTGATGACAGCCGCCGTGATGAGGTCATCGGCAGGATACATGCCGCCGCCCAGCAGGGGCGTCAGGTTTATTGGGTCTGCCCATTGATTGAAGAATCAGAAACGCTTGAACTGCAGAATGCCGTCGAGACCCACGAACGGCTGACAGAGGCACTTGCCGGGCTGAATGTCGGGTTGCTGCATGGCAGGATGAAGCCTGCTGAGAAACAGGCGGTCATGTCTGCTTTCCAGTCTGGTGAAATCCATGTACTGGTCGCAACCACTGTCATTGAGGTCGGTGTTGATGTACCCAATGCCTCGTTGATGATCATTGAACATGCTGAGCGGTTCGGTCTTTCCCAGCTCCACCAGTTGAGGGGACGGGTCGGCAGGGGGAATGCCGCCAGTGTCTGC
Organism: uncultured Oxalobacter sp.; assembly: GCA_937916185.1. Lineage (GTDB taxonomy): Bacteria > Pseudomonadota > Gammaproteobacteria > Burkholderiales > Burkholderiaceae_D > Oxalobacter. The sequence continues at coordinate 2,394 of CALGGD010000368.1, forward strand.
CTGCTGCTTTATCAGAAGCCTTTGGGACAGGTCGCCAGACAGCGTCTTGGCATCATGCGGGAAACAACCGATGGTTTCCAGATTGCACAGAAAGACCTTGAGATACGTGGCCCAGGCGAATTTCTTGGCGCCCGGCAGTCAGGACAGCAGATGCTGCGGTTCGCCGACCTTGAACGGGACGGACCGCTCATTGATATGGCAGCGGACACCGCGCAGAAACTGCTGACAGGACAGCTGCCCGACAGCGAATCCATTATCAATGCCCATCTTGACCGGTGGCTGAGCAACCGTGAGGAATTCCTGAATGTCTGACAACAGGACACCATCCATGACAGGGAAACCGCCATCACGCCTGACCCTTTACTGCCAGCTTGTCCGGTTGGACAGGCCCATCGGTTCGCTGCTCCTCCTCTGGCCTACATTGGGCGCCCTCTGGCTGGCATCGGAAGGACTGCCTGCCATCCTGCATCTCATCATCTTCACCCTGGGGACTTTCCTGATGCGGTCAGCAGGCTGCGCAATCAACGATTATCTGGACAGGGATATTGATGGGCACGTCAAACGGACCAAGAACAGGGTATTGGCAACCGGACTGGTGAAACCCAAAGAAGCGCTTTGGGTCACTGCCCTACTTGCTTTTGCGGCTTTCCTGCTGGCTCTTCCCCTCAACCGGCTGACAATCGCTCTCTCTGTTGCAGCGGCGTTCATCGCCGGGGTTTACCCCTTGTTCAAGCGGTTCTTTCCCCTTCCCCAAGCCTGGTTGGGTCTTGCTTTCGGATTCGGCATTCCGATGGCATATGCCGCTGTCCAGGAAACCGTGCCTTGGACAGCATGGCTGCTGCTTGCCGCCAATATTTTCTGGACCCTTGCCTATGATACGGAATATGCCATCGCAGACCGGGATGATGACCTGAAGCTCGGCCTTCAGACATCCGCCATCACTTTTGGGCGGTTTGACATCGCTGCCATCATGTTCTGTTACCTCCTGGCAATGGTTCTCACCCTGTTCATCGGCTGGCAGGCAGGACTGGGCGGATGGGCTCTCGCCGGCTGGTTTGGCGCCCTTGCCTGTGTCATTCATCATTGGTATCTGATACGCCATCGTGACAGGCAGGATTGCCTTGCCGCATTCCACCATAACAACTGGCTGGGATTTTCTCTGTTTATCGGGATTGTGCTGGACTATACTCTGCGTTAATATGGTCGTTATAGGGTCAATGGATAATACGGTATCAGATGTTCACCGGAATCCAGAGACTGTTTTTTGAAGTCGTTTCTGCATCACTTTTGATAGAAAGGATTGAATCATGGAAACTCTCGAAAACGCAGGTCAGGCAAAAGACGGCATCATCGGCGGTCTGAAATCTATCGTCACCAGCGCTGAAGACAAAATTGCAGAAGTATATGACAACAGCACCGTCCAGGCAGCAAAACAAAAACTGGAGGAAGTTGTTACTGAAGCAAAATTCTATGCCAAGCACTTAGAAGAACTTGCTGCTGAAAAGGCAAAGAAGGCTGCTGTCTGCGCTGTTGAAACCGCTAAGGAACATCCTGCAATGACTGCCGGGGTCATCGCCATTCTGGGTACACTGGCCGGTTTCCTTGTTGCCCGTTCGATTTATAAAAAATAAATCAGCCCTATGGCACTGACAGACACTTTGTCCAAGATGGCAAGCTCCGTGCTTGCCATCGCAAAAAACCGGGCAGAGCTTGCCTCCATTGAACTGCAGGAGGAATTGGGCCGCATCATTGGCTACCTTATTTTTGCCGTTGCGGCTTTCTTCTGTATCTTTGTCGGCATTGTCATGGCAGGGGTTTTTGTTGTTGTCCTATGTTGGGACACCTGCCGGATAGGTGCCCTTGGCGGAGTTACCGCTTTCTTCCTTATTGTCGGGATAATCTGTGCCTTGAAGCTGCGCAGCAGCCTCAAGAACAGACCGAAGATGCTGGCGAAAACCCGCGAGGAAATCGCAGGTGATATTGCGCACCTGAAGTCGTCAGTAAAGCCAGTTTCTGAATAAACGGGGTTCACAGATGGCAACCTCAAGAGAAGACCGTAAAAAAGAGCTCCTGGCTGAAGGAGTTCTTTTAAGGGAAGCGCTTGCCTTTCAAATCCAGACTGCAGTCCGTGGCCCCAATGCCATCACAAAAAGCGTCAAGCTTGTCAAGAAAATCAAATCTATCGGTGTAAAACCATTTGCCATTGGCGGTGGTGTACTGGGGTTGCTCCTGCTCAAGCCTTGGCGTTTCTTCTCCAAGAAAAAGCCGCCGGCTCCTGTACCGGCAAAGGAAAGCCTGATCACCAAACTGGTCAGATATGGCAAGGCAATGTTTCCTGTTGCCCGTTTCATCATGGGGCTTGGGCAGTCAGCCAAGGCTGATGCCCCTTCATCCCAGGTTTTCTCTGTACTGCTTGAGAAAATCAACGGCCTGCTTTCGAAAAAAAACCGTTAAGCATCGAAGAGAACGGCTTTTTGCGGTATCATAAAAGGCAGTTTCGAAGGCAAGAGACTACCGCCAAATTCCCCTTGACCATATGACAGTCCGAGACGTCCAACAGACGCCTGTGGCTATATCTTTGAACAGGAAAATATCATGGCAATACAAGCAACAGAAGAATTCATCGAATGCTGGCAGGCGGCGGGTAACTGGCTCCAGCGGCAGGCAGAGGGTAAAAACCTCGCCTGGATGCGCGCAAACCTTGACGTGCCTCTCATGGAACATCTTTCCTTCCGCTTGGGAAACCAGCTCTTTTTCATCCGTGTCACCGATGCGGATGACCTTATCGAATCACCAGGCACCCAAGAAGACCTGATGAAAATCGCAGAAGCCTGCAACGGCCATGCATGCCTGATGCCCATGCGTTTCAACTTTGGCACATGGCTGCCAGCCAACAAAGGCTGGGGACTGGTTTCCGCGAAAGATGGCTCTGCCATCAACCCGCCAGACCTCGTCACGGATGAGAAAATTGAACTGACGGACTGGGAACTGCATGATTTCGCCGTCCAGGCTGCCCGTATGCATCTCATCAAGGAAGGTGAACAGATCCTCGCAGCCAACAGCAACCCTGAGCTGCAGCCATCCATCTGGCTCGGTGGTGAACAGGGCACCCAATGGGTCGTCGTCCAGGCAGTCCGCTGGCCCGAAGAAGCCAAGATTCCGGCAAACATCAAGGAAATCGAGGCGAATTACAAGAACAAGAATGCCAGTGGCAATTTTGCCTATGTGCTTTTTGCCAACGAAAAACAGGACATAAACACCCCTCTGAAAGAAGGCGAAAAGCCCCTGCCGATCTATCGCGGCGACAAGGTTTACATCAGCTGGTCCGGACTGTGTGACATCAACGAATAACAGGAGGAAAACATGCAGGAAGTCTCAAAAATGCGTGCCATGATCACCCGTTATGGTGAATTCAAGGGCATCTATACGGTTGACATGTTCTATCAGGGGAAAATCCCTTATGCGGTCTTTGAATGGGCGGAGGATTCCTCTGCGGAAAATCTCAAACCGCTGTATAAGGTCCGCCTGGATCCCCGTGCCATTACAGAAGTCCCTTCGCCGACCCCACAGCTGAAATACCAGTACCGCCTTTCCATTGAAGACCCCCGTCCAGCTGACTGAGAAATGGACTGAATGGATTTTTTGGACAGCTGTGCCACAACCTTTCCAGGAAGGTTGTGGCACTTCTGTTTGGAAGGGAGCCGCCCTTTCAATGCGCCTGACAGCCTGATACCAGAACCATTCACCTGTTGGCATAATCACGGACGCCGAAAATGGCTGTACCGATACGGACAATGGTGGCGCCTTCCTGGATAGCTGGCACCATGTCAGCAGACATCCCCATGGAAAGGGTATCCACTCCGAACCCGTTTTCCTTAAGCAGGTTGAACAGGGCTTTCATCGCTTTGAACGGCTCATGCTGTTTCACAGGATCCATCTCAGGTTCTGGAATCGCCATCAATCCCCGTAATTTCACATTGGGATATTCACTGACCGCTTTCGCCAAAGACAGAACCTCTTCAGGCGCCACACCGCTTTTGCTCGCCTCTCCACTGATATTCACCTGGAGGCAGATATTGATGGGTTTCATCCCTTCCGGGCGCTGGTCTGACAGCCTTTTGGCAATGCGTTCCCGGTCAACCGCATGCACCCAGTCAAAATTTTCAGCAATAGGACGGGTCTTATTGCTCTGAACCGGTCCAATGAAATGCCATTCCAATTTGAGGTCTGGACGCAGGCTGCGGACAGCACGGATTTTCTCAACGCCTTCCTGCCCATAATTCTCACCGAAAGCCCGTTGCCCGGCATCTGCCGCCTCAATCACCGCATTGACCGGCTTGGTCTTGGATACCGCCAACAGCTGGATACTGTCAGGATTACGTTCACACTGCACCGCAGTCTGAACAATCTGCTGTTGGACACGTTTCAGGGAATCAATAATGGAAGACATGGCAGACAACCAGAAAAACAAACAGATGCCCATTATAAGACGCTGTTGCCACGCATCATAGCCAGCCGCATGGATATGCCGTATGATGTCCCTATCTTTCTGAATGCTAAAGGAATCCTGAAATGACACTCCTGCTCTGGATCGGTGTGGTTATTGTGGTCATCGCCGCCATCATCAAGAACATGAAGGAAAATGTGATTGTCATCCATCCAGGCATGGATCCCAAAAATCCTGACAATCCAAACCCAGACAATCCTTTCCAGAAAGGCTTTCCGCCCTTTGGCAATTTCCCCAACGGATTCCCAGGACAGGGCTTCCCCAACCAGCCACCTCAACAGAAACCGGGAGGGAAACCAGGCAACGGGGCTGAGCAGATGGTCTGCTGTGAACACTGCAATGTGTTCGTCCCCGCCTCACACTCCATCAAACGGGCAGGCCATGCCTTCTGTTCCCAGGAACATGCGGCGGCATGGTTTTCCAGTGACCATAAATCCTGACCATGGCTCCTATCATGACCTTCACAATCGATGAGGACGGCTGGTGCCAACAGGCACGTCAGATGCTTTCACCAAACCATAACGAACGTCCTGAAGGACAGCCTGTCGAGCTGCTTGTCATCCATAACATTTCCCTGCCTCCTGGACAGTTCGGCGGCCCTTATATCGCCGATATGTTCCTGAACCGTCTTGACTGCGACCTGCATCCTTTCTTCGACCAGTTACGGGAACTCAGGGTCTCTTCGCACTTCTTCATCAGGCGGACGGGTGAACTGATCCAGTTTGTTCCAACAGAAAAAAGGGCATGGCATGCCGGCGTCTCATCATTCATGGGACGGGAAGGCTGTAACGATTTCTCAATCGGCATTGAAGTGGAAGGCTCCGATTTTGTGCCTTTTGAACCTGCACAATACAGGACATTGACCGCTCTGACAAAAGCCTTGGCTGCCCGCTACCCCCAGATGAAAAATGTGACTGGCCATGAACATATCGCCCCAGTGCGCAAGACGGATCCCGGGCCATTCTTCGATTGGGCAGGCTATAGCCAGGCAATGACCGTCAATGGCATCAACCTGGTTCCCTGGTTTGGCGATACATCACCACCCCGCTGATTCAGGACTCCCTGATCTTGCTTTCCAACGTTTCCAGGGAAAAACCGGTATCTGAGATTTCCAACAGTTTTTTCTTGGCGGATGTCCCATGTGTAATCGCAATCTGCCGCTTGGGCACCCGCAGTTTCTTGGAAAGGAATGCAATCAATGCCTCATTTGCCTTGCCATCGACCGGTTGTGCCTGCAACCGGATACGCAGGGCTTCACCGTCATCTGAAATGATTTCAGATTTCTTGGCATTGGGCGAAACCTGGACAGCAAGCCTGAAGCCGTTTTTTGTCTGGGATAACCATGCAGCACTCATATCAGCACCGAAAGAAGCCGGGATATCAATCTTAGCCCGATATGGAGCAGGAAAAACACAATCATTGGGGAAAAATCAAAACGCCCCAATGTCGGCACCACTTTCCTGACTGGACGCATCAAGGGCTCTGTCATGCTGCGGATGAAAAAGGCAAAAGGCGTGTGAGGGTTCACCCAACTGAGCACTGCCTCGATGAACAGCATGGTCATGAAACCATAGAATATCCACCGCACCAATGACATCAATGTCAGGAAAACAACGACCCTGACGGTTATCCTGCTGAACAGCCAGGCATCCAGAACCGCCGCCGCCCACGCAACAAGGATACCGCCAACCAATGCTGCCCAATCAGCGCCTCTTTTCATGAACAGGGTCTTGTACAACGGCATGACCAGCCAATCTGTCATCCGGACAATGTAACGGGCAATGTTCAATGGTGCACTTGCCTGACACCGCTGTGCCCAGAACCGCAACAGGAAGGCGCATCCCAGAACCATCGGGATGATTTCAAGACAGACGCTCAACAAATCAGACAGCAACAGTCAACTCCAGCAGAAAAGCGGCATATAAAAACAGACGCCCGGCAGGGGGCGTCTGTTCAGGAAAAGGCAAAGCCTGTCAGG
>CALGGD010000369.1 GCA_937916185.1 uncultured Oxalobacter sp.
TTTGTTCATCACGCCGGGATATGTCTTCCATACAGTTGACCATCTGGTGACGAATTTCCATCTGCCGAAGTCCACACTGTTGATGCTGGTGTCGGCTTTTGCCGGTTATCACCGTATCCGTCAGGCATATGCCCATGCCATCGCTGAAAAATACCGGTTCTTCAGTTATGGCGATGCCATGTTCCTGACCAACCGGCCTGATATGACTGATTGAGGAAGAGATGTTTGGATTTGAACTGCTGAAAACCGATGGCAAGGCCCGCAGGGGGCGTATGACATTGACTCATGGCGTGGTGGAAACACCGGTTTTCATGCCTGTCGGGACATATGGCGCGGTCAAGGCCATGTCACCGGCGGCTTTGGAAGCGGTTGATGCCCAGATTATCTTGGGCAACACATTCCATCTGTGGCTCCGTCCCGGGACGGAGGTCATCAGCCAGTTTGGCGGCCTGCATGATTTCATCGGGCGGAACAGACCGATCCTGACGGATTCGGGGGGATTCCAGGTGTTTTCCCTGGGTGCGATGCGGAAACTGACAGAAGAGGGGGCAAAATTCGCTTCTCCGATTGATGGCAGCCGCCTTTTCCTGTCACCGGAAGTTTCCATGCAGATCCAGTACGCACTTAATTCCGATATCGTCATGCAGCTGGATGAATGCACCCCTTACATCATCAATGGACGCCCTGCCACCAAAGAAGAGGCGGCGCAGTCCATGCAGCTGTCCATGCGCTGGGCGCAGCGTTCCAAGGATGAGTTTGTCCGCAACGGGAATCCCAATGCCCTGTTTGGGATTGTCCAGGGCGGAATGTTCACCGACCTGCGGGAAGAATCCCTGGCTGGATTGATGGCAATCGGTTTTGGCGGTATTGCAGTTGGCGGGTTGTCGGTCGGCGAGCCGAAAGAAGAGATGTACCGCATCATGGCGCATATCGGAGCGGCATTGCCACCGGAGAAGCCGCATTATCTGATGGGTGTCGGCACACCTGAAGACCTGGTTGAAGGCGTATCCAACGGGATTGACATGTTTGATTGCGTCATGCCTTCCCGCAATGCCCGGAATGGCTGGCTCTTCACCCGTTTCGGGGATATCCGTATCCGGAACGCCCGCTACAGGAACGACCCGAACCCCTTGGATGATACCTGCCAGTGCTATACCTGCCACCATTTCTCACGGGCTTACCTGCACCATCTCAACCGTGTCGGAGAGATTCTTGGCGCACAGCTTTCCACCATCCATAACCTGCATTATTACCTGCAGCTGATGGCGGAGATGCGGCGTGCCATCGAAGAAGGGACTTTCAACCTTTTCCGGGCCCGTTTCTCAGCAGACCGCCAGCGTGGAATCCT
>CALGGD010000370.1 GCA_937916185.1 uncultured Oxalobacter sp.
GTCCAAGAATGCCGTGACAACGAATACCGCCACGGCAAGCCGGTCTCAGAAGCCATCCGTACTGCATTTGGACAGATTCTGCCGGATGTCCAGTACCGTTCCTGACCACCTGCATAAGGCCTGATGCCATAAGGGCACTGGATTCTCCCAGCAGGTTTTCCGGATATCAAACCGTCAAACAGCAACAGGTGTTGCTTTCAAGCTTCTTTTTCTGATTTTCCATTGAAAGGATTGCCACGTCTGGAAATATAATGCTATTATTCCTATCAATCCGATAGGAATAATAAGAAAGGAAAAAAGGATGAAACTCATCCAGACAATCGGGAATACGCCATTGCTGGCGCTTGAAAGGCTTTCTGGTTCCGGGAAGCCGGTGGTTTATGCCAAGGCTGAATTCATGAATCCGAGTGGGTCGGTGAAGGACCGTGCTGCGGCAAACATGCTCCAGGAAGGGATTGCCAGTGGGAAACTGACTCAAGGGAAAACCATCCTGGATGCGACGAGTGGCAATACAGGTATTGCCTATGCCATGTTGGGCGCGTCACTGGGGTTCAAGGTGAAGCTTTTCCTGCCTGCGAACGCCAGTGCTGAACGCAAGCAGATTATGCGTGCATTCGGTGCGGAGATTATAGAGACGGATCCATTGGAAGGATCTGATGGTGCCTATCTGGCGGCATTGGATGAATACCGGAAGGATCCTGACCGCTATTTTTATCCCGACCAGTACAACAACCCTGCCAACTGGAAGGCGCATTTCGATGGGACCGGGCGGGAAATCTTCGAGCAGACTGAGGGCAGGATTACGCATTTTGTTGCCTCGACAGGGACATCAGGCACCCTGATGGGTGTGGCTAAAAGGCTGAAACAGGAAAACCCTGATATCAAGGTCATCGCTGTCCAGCCGGATTCCCCGATGCATGGCATCGAAGGGACAAAGCATATGGCAAGCACCCTCCATCCCGGAATCTATGAGCCATCCATCCTGGATGGATTCGTTGAGGTCAGTACGGAAGAGGCTTATCTGACTGTCAGGAAACTGGCGCGGGAAGAAGGCGTTTTCATTGGTATCAGCAGTGGGGCGAATGTCGCCGGTGCGCTGAAAGTTGCGGAAAAGCTGGACGAGAAAGCGGTTGTTGCAACGGTCCTGTGTGACAACGGCTTCCGTTACCTGTCCGGTGATTTGTGGGAGGGCAGGCAATGATTGTGATGACAGAAGGACAGAAACGTGCCATCGATGCGCATGGGGAAAAGACGTATCCGAATGAGTGCTGCGGCATCATGTTGGGCGAAGTGCTTGGCGATGGGACCAAGGTGCTGAAAGAGCTGCTTCCTGTTGACAATTCCCGTGAAGATGGTGAGCAGTACCACCGTTTTGAGATCCGTGCGGAGGATCTGCTTAAAGCCGAGAAGGTGGCGGCAGCCAAGCATCTGGATGTCGTCGGGTTCTATCATTCGCATCCAGACCATCCGTCAAAACCCAGTGAGTATGACCGTTCCCATGCTTTCCTGTTCTATTCCTACATCATCGTTGCGGTGGAAAAAGGCAAGGCGGGCGCGTTCACCTCATGGGAGTTGAACAAGGAATTCCAGTTTGAACCAGAAACATTAGAAATTGAATAAAGGAATCAATCATGTCAGTGACAGTTTTTATCCCGACCGCCCTCCGTGCTTTTACGGAAAGGAAGTCGGAAATCAATGTGGGTGATGTTGCGACGGTGGAAGAAGCGATCCGGCAGTTGACTGACCGGTATCCTGCCATCGCCGATTATGTCTTTGCATCGGATGGGCAGCTGAAACGGTTCATCAATGTCTTTATCGGTGAAGAGAACATCAAGGACAGGGAAGGCATCAAGACCGCCCTGAAGGATGGTGACAAGATTTCGCTGATTCCGGCGATTGCAGGAGGCGCCGATGAGTGATGAAAGCCCCGGTATTTTTTCAGGCAGCGTGATTCCTGACAATGACCTGCCAGAGTTGAATGATTCGGACATCCAGCGTTACAGCCGTCATCTGATCCTGCCTCAGGTCGGTGTTGAAGGTCAGAAAAAACTGAAGAAGGCAAAAGTCCTGTTGATTGGCAGTGGTGCTTTGGGTTCTCCTGTCGCCCTGTATCTGGCGGCGGCAGGTGTCGGCATATTGGGTGTCGTGGATTTTGATGAGGTTGAGGAATCCAACCTTCAGCGTCAGGTCATCCATTCCACACGGGATGTGGGACGGCCAAAGGTCGCTTCTGCCAAGGACAGGATCCGTTCCATCAATCCGAAAGCGGAAGTCATTGTCTATAACATCGGGTTGACCAGTGAGAATGCCCTGGAGATTTTCGCCGACTATGATGTCATTGTGGACGGGACTGACAATTTCCAGACCCGGTACCTGATCAATGACGCCTGCGTGATGCTGGGAAAACCTGAGGTCTATGGGTCGGTTTTCCAGTTTGAAGGGTTGGCGAGTGTCTTTTATGCCAAGCATGGTCCCTGCTACCGGTGCCTCTATCCTGAGCCTCCTCCACCGGGGTTGGTGCCATCCTGCGGTGAGGCAGGCGTGTTTGGCGCACTGCCGGGAATCATCGGCACCATCCAGGCGACCGAAGTCATCAAGTTGATTGTCGGTGGTGCGGAACCCCTGATTGGACGGTTGCTGTCCCTGGATGGCTGGAGCATGCGTTTCCGGGAATATGCCCTGAAAAAGGATCCTTCCTGCCCAGTCTGCGGCATGCATCCGACCATCAAGAAGCTGATTGATTATGAAGAGTTCTGCGGGTTGAAGAAGCACCAGGAAATCCAGATTGACGAGATTGAGCCAAAAGTCCTGAAACAGCGTCTGGACAATGGTGAGCCCATCCAGCTGATTGATATCCGTGAGGTGCATGAAAGGGCGATTGCCAAGCTGGAAGGGGCAAAGACCATACCTTTCGGGCAGGTGCTGAGAAGGAAAGATGAGCTGGATAAAGATGTTGATGCCATCTTTATCTGCAAGGTCGGGCAGAAAAGCCTGTACATCATTGAGGAACTGATCCGGTCTGGCTATGAAGGCAGGCTGATCAGTCTCAAAGGCGGCATCAATGGTTGGGCGAGGGAAGTTGATCCATCGATTCCACTTTATTAAGAGCAGTTTTGAAAACCACTTTATTTTTGAATGAATCAAAGGAGACGAAATGGCAGATAAGAATGTATTGAATGCGCTTGGCGAGAAAGCCGCCTATCAATTGGCGGATGTTGCCAAAACGACAGCGCAGTATCAGGCGATTTCCCCCCGTTGGCTGACCCGCCTGCTGGATTGGAAAGGCTTGGATTCCGGGATTTTCCGGTTGAACAAGGTTGTGGATGACAATTCCCCATTGGAAATCCTGTGCAGCCAGTTCCGTAAAGACAGTGATATTCCACAGACCTTCATCAATTATGAGGAAAATCCACGGGAATACCGCCTGAATTCAATTTCCACCATCATCAATATCGATACCCGGATATCCGATGTTTACAGCAGTCCTTTCAACCAGGTCAAGGAACAGCTCCGTCTGGCGATTGAAAGTGTCCGTGAACGTCAGGAAGGCCAGCTGATCAACAACAGCGATTATGGGCTGCTGAACAATATCGCAGATTCCCAGAAGGTACAGTCCCGGACAGGGTTCCCGACACCGGATGATTTCGATGAACTGATTTCCAAGGTCTGGAAAGAGCCTTCATTCTTTCTGGCGCATCCAAGGGCCATTGCCGCATTTGGCAGGGAATGCACCCGCCGTGGTGTTCCACCGCCGACCGCCAACCTGTTTGGATCCAATTTCCTGACATGGCGCGGCATCCCGATTGTGCCGACCAACAAACTGTTTGTGGACGGTGTCCGTGATCCAAAAGGAAAAGCAGGCAAGACCAATATCCTGCTGGTCCGTACCGGTGAGGATAAACGGGGTGTTATCGGTCTTTATCAGAACAACCTGCCGAATGAACAGGGACGGGGTCTTTCCGTCAAGTTCAGGGGTATCAATGATAAAGGCGTTGCTTCTTACCTGTTGTCCGTCTACTGCTCTGCCGCAATCCTTGCTGATGATGCGATTGCTGTCTTGGAAGACGTTGATGTAGGCAACTATTATGACTATAAGTAATCAGAATACCGTTCCTGGGTTCTCCGATGCTGACGATTTCCTGCTGCAGGAAATCGTCAATCAGACCCAGGCTTATTTTCCGGAATTCAACGCCCAACGCTGCGCACAGCGGTTGCAGGCTGCCGGTCAGGCTGGGCTGACGGCCGGTGGTGCTGAAACCGTCCTCAATGAGGGGCTGGATGTTTTCCGGACGGAATTTCCCGCAGGTTCAGATTATGCTCAATACCAGCAGGTCATTGATGAGCTGGTGGCGGAATCTTCCCGTGCGGCTGACGTGTCACAGACGTATCTGGATGGGCCGGCGTCATCAGCAGGAGTGCCTGACGGTGGACAGGCGGCAGGGTACAGGCCTGTCCTCCAGTCCGTATCGGGAGTGCCGGTCTCTAAGGCTGTCCAACAGGTTCAACCTGTCAGTGGATCTTCTGCGGTGATTGCGCCTTTCGACATCCAGAAGGTACGGGCAGATTTCCCGATCCTGGCAGAGAAGGTCAATGGTGGACAGAATCTTGTCTGGCTGGACAATTCTGCAACCACCCAGCGGCCGAAAGCGGTCATAGACCGTATCAGCCACTATTACCTGCATGAGAATTCCAATGTCCATCGTGCAGCGCATGAGCTGGCTGCCCGGTCAACCGATGCTTATGAGGAGGCAAGGCAGAAAATCGCTGATTTCCTGCATGCGCCTTCTTCCTCGAACATTGTTTTTGTGCGGGGGACCACTGAGGGCATCAATCTGGTCGCGCAGAGTTATGTCCGTCCCCTGCTGAAACCGGGGGATGAGATCATCCTGTCCCTGCTGGAGCATCATGCCAATATCGTGCCATGGCAGCAGATCGCCGCTGAGACCGGTGCGGTCATCAAGGTGGTTCCAGTCGATGAAAGCGGTCAGTTGATCCT
>CALGGD010000371.1 GCA_937916185.1 uncultured Oxalobacter sp.
GAACTGAATGAACTGTCTGAACGGTTCAATACCGGTATGCTTGCCGGGAAACTTGCTGATATCGCCGTGGAATGGCATCGTCAGGATGCATCAGCATGGTCTGTCAAAGGTTCTTTCGACAACCTGGTGGCAAGAGAGAAGGCTGATGTGAAACTGATGGAAAATGACCGTCTATGGCCATCAGGACTGGGCGTTGTCGGCCTGACCGGCAAAGTCAGTGCCAATGCACAGGGTGGCTCGCTGTCCCTTGATTCAACCCAGACCGCAATCCTGCTTCCGGCATACCCTGCAGGGAAGCCCCAGACGTTTGATGAATTGAAAGCCGAGCTTGCCTGGACCCAGTCTGAAACGGATGGACTGGTGTTGGATATCCAAGAAATGACGTTCCGGCAGAAAGCTGTCACCGGCAGGGTTTCCGGGCAATATACCCGTAATCCAGCGTCAGGCAACGGTGGTGCGGGTTCATTGGACCTGACGGCAGAAGTGGATAACCTGGCGGTTGCCGATGTGAAACATTATATCCCGTTGCAGACACCTAAAGCCTTGGCCGAATGGCTGGCAGCTGCCCTGAAAACCGGGATGGTCAGCAAGGCTGCTGCACGCATCAAAGGCAGGATCGACAGGATTCCTTATCCTGACGGGGATGGCATTTTCGATGTCAAGGCAAAATTGGTTGATGCGTCGATGAACTATACCCCGTTCAACCGGTCACTTGATGGAAAACGTCCGCTTTGGCCGGACCTTGACCATATCCAGGGTGAATTCCGGATGGAAGGCAAAGCCATCACCATCCATGCTGATACAGCAACCACCCAAGGTGCCAATCTGCATGATGTGGATGTCGTGATTCCCGATACGCTCAATGGCCCGCCGACCTTGGAAATCAAAGGGTATTCTGACGGTCTTATGGGCAGGCAGCTTGAGTTCGTCAATGCCTCGCCGGTTTATGAAATGATCGGGCACTTGACAGAAAACACCATCGCATCGGGTGATGGCAGTGTCGATATCAAGATCCATCTGCCTTTGAAAAACCTGAAAGAGACCACTGTTGATGGTCATCTCAAGTTCCAGGGCAATGACATCATCCTGTTGGAAGACCTGCCTGTCGTAACCGATACCCGGGGGGAACTGCATTTTACCCATCAGGGATTCATGCTGTCGGATGTCAAAGGCCGTTTCCTGCATGAACCGGTCTCCATCCATGGCGGGACAGTCAGGAATGATGCTTTCCATGTCAAGGCAGAAGGCATCCTGAGCGGTCAGGGTGTCCGTAAAACTTATACAGCTGGTGCCATGAAACATCTGGCGGGAACCTTGACGGGACAGGCGCCGTTTACAGTCGATATTGAAAAGGGCAATATCCTGATTTCAACAGACCTGAAGGGTATCAGCCTCAATCTGCCGGCACCTCTTGGAAAACAGGCTGGTACTGCGATACCGTTGCGGGTGCATCTGAAAGATATGCCCTCACGGGGAACGGTCAAGCAGGATGAACTGTCGGTCAGTTATGGTCAAGGCAAGACAGCCAGATACCTCCGCACCAAAACAGGGCATGACCATTACTGGCGGGTGGCACAAGGTGGTTTTGGCATCAACCGGCCTGTCCTTGTCAGGGAAGGCTTGATGGTGAATGCGGATGTCCGTCATTTTGACCTGAATGAATGGATTGACTTCATTGTCGGTTTCTATGCCAGTGCCGGTTCATCTGCGTCCGGTGCGAAATCATCCGGCGGTGGTTTGATCCAGTATCTTGAACCCCATTGGTTCAGCCTGAATGCTGACACATTTGATGCTTTTGGTATCCGGGCAAGACAGGCTGTTGCAGAAGGTTCCCGCCATCATGGCCGCTGGGAAATCGATGCAGTGGCAGACGTACTGGACGGGCATATCGTCTATATTGAGAACAATGCTGCGCATCCACATGGATACCTGCAGGCGAAACTGAAAAATTTTGATGTCCCTTGGAAAGCCATCAAACCACATGGTGGTGCTTCAGGAAGGACGATGGCATACCGTGGTCCCTTGCCTTCAATGGATGTCGAAACAGAGAACCTGGGGCTGCTGGACCGTCATGACCTGGGCGATGCTGTGCTGAAGGCAGAAAGCGTCAGGCGTGTGCATGGCAATGAATGGTTGATTAAACAGCTGCGTATCAGCAATGAGGATGCATTCATTGAGGCAACCGGTAAATGGACTGCGTTGCCTGGGCAGATGCCTGAAACCCAGCTTGATTTCCAGTTGGATGTCTCCAATGAGGGCAATCTGCTGAAACGGCTGCTGTTCGATGGCCTGTTGAAAGGGGGCGTTGCGGTGTACAAAGGCAGTATCCACTGGCATGGGCTGCCATTCGTGCCCGATTTTGAATCAATGTCAGGCACGATGTCGTCCAACCATACCAATGGGCAGTTCCTGAAAATCAAGCCGGGTGCCGCCAAACTGCTGAGCGTTCTCAGCTTACAGTCCCTGCCACGCCGTGCCGGTATGGATTTCAGGGATGTTGCAGCCAAAGGTTTTTCCTATGACAGCGTCGCAGGTGATTATGTCATTACGGATGGCATCATGAAGACCGACAACCTGCAGGTGATCGGGTTGCCGGCAGAAGTGGATTTGAAAGGCATTATCAATATTGTCGAAATGACGCAGGACCTTGTCGCTGAGGTCAAGCCGGAAATCAATGCTGCAGGTGCATCAATCGCGGTTGGTTTGGTCAATCCACTTGTCGGTGTTGGCACATTCCTTGCACAGGCTTTGGCAAGGGAACCGCTGAAACAGAATTTCACATATCACTACCATATTACAGGTGAATGGGGGAATCCTGTTGTTGAGGTCATGGATAAGGAAAAGCCTGAACCTGAAAAAAGCGGGTCTGTTGATTGGAAAGAATAAGGGGAGAGGGAAATGACAAAAGTTGCCGCAGTCCAGATGGTGTCCACGCCGGTTGTCAAAGAAAACATGGTCACAGCAGGGAAGTTGATTGCAGAAGCCGCAGATAAAGGAGCGGAACTGGTGCTGTTGCCGGAGTATTGGTCAGCCATTGGGCGGCAGGATATCGAGAAACTGGACGATGCAGAGCCTTACGGCAAAGGGCCTATACAGGATTTCATGGCAGAGACCGCCCGGAAGCACGGGATCTGGCTGATTGGCGGCACGCTTTCACTGGTCTCGCCGGAACCTGGCAAAGTATTGAATACAACGTTGGTTTACAGCCCAGAAGGCAGCAATGTTGCCCGTTACGACAAGATCCATCTGTTCGGGTTTTCGACGGA